>JAZGGY010000210.1:0-3397 GCA_036480675.1 bacterium
TTTAACCGGTGGTCGGCTGGTAGTACGGCGCCTTGACGCGGCCCGGGCTGGTGGGCGTAACGGCGGGTGGCCGTTTTACCGTTGATATTCGCCGGGAATCGTGTTAGTATTCGGAGCTTAACTATTCCCCCCATCAATTCAAACCAGGAGGACGATATGCGGACTTTGACGTGTGCATTACTGGCGCTGGCTCTCGCGGGATTCGCGTACGCCGCGAATAATTCCGCCCAGCTCGAGGAGATCCAGGAAGTGGCGGACGCTTACCTGCAAGCCGCCGTGGACGACGACTTCGACACCTTTTTAGAATTGTCGTCGGCGAAGCGGAAGGCCGAGTACGAAAAGAACGACCTGAACTGCATTCTGGCGCGGTATTGGGAGAGCGCGCGGGAAGCGGTGGACGAGGAAGGCGCCTCGTGGGAATTCGTAAAGGTCCAGGGCAACACGGACGATAAAGTCTCATTCGTTTATAATAAGACGGACAACGACGGCGAAAAGGAAGTAACGGTCCACATGAGGAAAGAGGGCGACGAGTGGCTCGTGGACGCCGCGGGCGGCGCGTTCTAGCGACGCTTCAAGGGTCGCGGTTCCTCACCGCGAACGCACAATTAAAAGGGGCCTCATCTCGAGGCCCCTTTATTTAACCGGTGGTCGGCTAGTAGTACAGCGCCTTGACGCGGCCCAGGCTGGTGGGCGCGACGGCGACGTCGTCGGCCACAACGACGCGCAACATCAAGTTCTGATAAGGGTAAGCGGGGCCGTGCTCGAACAACTCCCACTGGTCCCGCCAATATTCCCATGTGTGGCGTCGGAACGTGGGATTGTCGTCGATACCGTACGGATCGAAATTGGGATAATCGTAGAATTGTTCCCAGGCGGCGAGGAACGCGGTCACGCCGCGCGGTAGCGTCCAATTTACCGGAACGTCTTTCCAACCGGTTTCGCCCTTCGGCTTGAAGAAATATCCCCCGCCGGCGGTGGGCCACATCAGCGAGCCCGGTACGCGGTTAAAAGCGTATACGCCTACGCGGAAGCCGTCCCACTTTTCGTTCGGCCAATCCAGTCGCGTCATGACGCGTATCGTCTTTATGCCGTCATACTTCCTGATGGTCGAGACGTCGAAGTCGTTTCCCAACCATTGGCCGAGGCCGGTAATCCAGGCTATCCACCACGCGGGCGTGCCCGAATCCCACTTGAGCTCGAGCTCGCCGTCGTAGACCGGCGGCATGGGGTACGCAACGCCCGGCGGCGCTGGTTCCACGACGACGTCCGCGCCCCACGCCGCCGCGGCCAGGCCAACGACGGCGGCCCACGATACGAACCGCTTCATTTCTCCGCCCCTTTTCCGGCGCCCGGCGCAACCCGGGCGTTCCCTTTCGCCTCTTCCCCGCTGAGCTAGTAGTACAGCGCCTTGACGCGGCCTACGCTCGTGGGCGTAACGCCCACCGGCACGTTGTTCACGACGACGCGGAGCATGACGTTGCGGTACGGCGCAACGTTAGCCTGGCTAAACGGCCTCCAGCTCCCGCGGGAATATTGCCACGAGTGATTTCTGAACGTCGGGTTGTTATCCAAAGCGAACGGGTCGAGGTTGGGGTAGTTGTAATATTGTTCCACCGCGGCCACGAACGCGTCGTTGGCCGGCGGAAGGGTCCAACCGACGGCGCAATTGACCCAGCCGGCGCCGGCTTTCCGCGGTTTAAAGTACTCGGGCCCCCACAACACCGAACCCGGCTGTCCGCCGGCGTACGCGTAGATGCCGACGCGGAAGCCGTCCCACTTGCTGTTGGGCCAGGTCGGGGTGGAATAAAACCTGACCCTCATAATGGCGCGATAGGTCGAGATAGCGCTTATGTCGAAGTCGTTGCCGACCCAGTTGCCGGCGCCGGAAATCCAGGCCACGAAGTACCGCTGCGTCCCGCTGTCGTACTTCAGCTCCAAAGGCCCGTCGTAGTAGTCGTTGGGGGCGCCCGAAGCGGCGGGGGCCGTCGGCGCTACTACCAGGTCGGTAGCCCACGCCCCGGCCGCGGCCAATGCCGCTAAGAAGACGATAAATGTTCTGCTCCCCATCTCTTAAACCTCCTTGCTTAAGACGGCACGCGGGCCGCCGGTTACGCGCGGTTCTCCGTTGAAGAACTTCGTAAACAGCGGGATAATGTTAACAAATTTTCAACGGTCCGACAATAAAAAAGACCCGGGTCGGCGGGGCCCGGTCATACCAAAAAGGAGCCTAAGCGGCTCCTTATTTGGGGAAACAGGTCGCGTTAATAATACAACGCTTTGACGCGGCCTACGCTCGTGGGCGTAACGCCCACCGGCACGTTGTTCACGACGACGCGGAGCATGACGTTGCGGTACGGCGCGACGTTAGCTTGGTTAAACGGCCTCCAGCTCCCGCTCAAGTATTGCCAGGAATGGCCTCTAAACGTCGGGTTGTTGTCCAAGCCGAACGGGTCCCCGTCGGGATAGTTGTAGTATTGTTCCACCGCGGCCACGAACGCGTCGTTGGCCGGCGGAAGGGACCAACCCACGGCGCAATTGACCCAGCCGGCGCCGGATTTCCGCGGTTTAGAGTACTCGGGCCCCCACAGAACCGAGCCCGGCTGTCCGCCCGCGTAAGCGTAGATGCCGACGCGGAAGCCGTCCCATCGGCTGTTGGGCCAGTCCGGCCTCGAATAAAACCTGACCCTCATAATGGCGCGATAGCCCGAGATGGCGCTTATGTCGAAGTCGTTGCCGACCCAGCTGCCGGCGCCGGAATACCACATCAGGTAGTACCGGAGGGTCCCGCTGTCGTACTTCAGCTCGAGCGGCCCGTCGTAGTAGTCGTTGGGGGCGCCCGAAGCCACGGGGGCCGTCGGCGCTACGACTACGTCCGCAGCCCACGCCGCGGCCGCGACCAATATAGCCAGCCCCAGCGCTACGAACGTCTTTAATATACTCATTGACCAACCTCCTCTATGTAACGTACCCCGGGAGCCGTGAAGCTCCATTTAAACAGGTACTTGTCGATTAATAATACAAAGCTTTGACGCGGCCCAGGCTCGTGGGCGTTACCGAGATCAAATCGTTGACGATGACGCGGATCATGAGGTTGCGGTACGGTAAAATGTTCTCTTGTCGGAACGGCTCCCATCTCGTGCGCAAGTATTGCCAGGAATGGCCCATGAAAGTGGAGTTGTTGTCGATCAGGAAGGGATCGCAGGTGGGCCAGTTGTTATATTGCTCCTGGCCGGCCAGGAACTTGGATATGCCGGAGGGGAGCGTCCAGCCCACGGAGAACTCCTTCCAGCCGCTCGAGCCGGTCGGCACGACGTGCTTCGGCCCCCACAATAGCGACCCCGGCACGCCGCCCGAGAAGTCGAAGATGCCGAGGCGGAAACCGTCCCACCGGGCGTTG
>JAZGGY010000211.1:0-9319 GCA_036480675.1 bacterium
TATTACCGGCGGGCGCTGGAACTCGCTCCCGAGAGCGCCGCGGTGCGCGCCAAGCTGGCGCGCGCGCTTTTCGCCGCCGGCCGGGCCGACGAGGCCGCGGAAGTAGCCGAAACGTTGTCGGCGGACGAAACGGGCGAGGGCGCGTACGTCGGCGCCATCATCTTCCGCGAGCAGGGCGACCTGGATAAGGCGCTGGCGGCGTTCGAAGCGGCGAGGCCGCGTTGCGCCGACGACGCCGAGTTCTGGTGGGAGTTGGGGCTGACGCACGACGCCGCCGGCGACAGCCGCGCCGCGGTGGCGGCCTTCGACAGGTCGCTCGAGCTCAACGCCTACGCGTCGCGGGTGTACACCGCGCGCGGCGTAAACTTCTTGAAGCTGGGGGACGCGGCGTCGGCGGCGCAAGATTTCGAGGCCGCGCTCGAGCTCAACCCGGGCGACGCCCAGGCTCACTATAACCTCGCTTGCTCGCGGGCGCGGGAAGGGCGGACCGACGCCGCGTTGGAACACCTGGCGCTCGCCCTCGAGCTTAAGCCGGACCGCTACGGGGCGATGGCGCGGCGGGACCCGGACCTCGCGAGCTGTCGCGAGCTGCCGCGGTTCCGCGCGCTGCTCGAGCGATACCCGCGGGCCGAATCGGAGCCCGGGCGATGAGGCGCGTTTTCGGAAGACTCGGATGGCTCGTCTTCGCCGCGACGTACGTCGCCGCCGCGGCGTTGTACGTCGCCTCCGCGGCCCGGGCGCCGGGCAGCGGCGACTGGGGCGACTTCGTGGCCGCGGCCTCGGTCCTCGGCATCGCCCACCCCACCGGCTACGCTGTTTATCTGCAAATACTCGCGCTTCCCCTTTTGATATTGCCCGCGGCGTGGGCCGCGGCCGCCGCCGATGTCACGAACGCGCTCGTCGTAGCGCTGGCGCCGGCGCTGCTGGCGTTGTGGGCGTATAGGCTCGCGCGGGGCGACGGCCGGGGCGACGTCGCCGTAGCCGCGTTCGCCGTCGCGGCGGGCGTTTTCTTCGCCGGCGCGGCGTCGGTATGGTTGGAGGCCACGTCGGTCGAGGTGTACGGCGCGGCTCTCGCCTTGTTGTTGGGCGCGCTTCTATTGCTCGAGCCGGCGCGCCGGGGCGGCGACGGCCGGCCCTTCGTGGCGGCGGCCCTCGTGGGCGGCCTGGCCGCGGGCGTACATTTGACCGCGTTCGCGTACGTCTTCGTATTGCTCGTCGTATGGGGCGCGGCGCGCCGGCCGCCCGTTCGCGTCGTGTGCCTGGCCGCGGGCGCCTGGGCGCTGGGGTTGTCGGCGGCGCTCTTTCTCCCTTTGCGCGTGGTGGCGGCGCCGCCCCTCACCTGGACCTGGACCGGCATCAGCGACCTACGCACGTTCGTCGTCCACGCCACCGGGCGGCAGTTCTCCTATAACTTCCGGGTGCCGACGTGGCTGCTGGCGGGTCTCCGGCTGCGGGAACTTTTCGCCGCGGTATGGCGGAGCGGCGGGCCGTTTGTATTCCTCGCGCCGCTGGGCTTGTGGCTCCTATGGCGCCGGTCGCGCGCGGCGGCGGCGGCCGTCGTCGCCATATTGGCGCTGAACGCGGCGTTCCTCCTCTTCTACGACATCCCCGACCTGGCGAGGTATCAGCTGCCGGTCGTCGCGTTCGTCTTCGCGTGCGCCGCGGCGGCGGCGGTGGCCCTCTTCGGCGTCGCGGGGCCGAAGTTGCGCGCCGTCGTGGGCGTCGTGGCGGCCGCGGCCGTCGCCCTTTCGCTCGTCGGCGAGTGGCCGCGGCAGCGGCGCGACCCGGAATTCCTCTCCTATTACGGCCGTCAAATAGTCTTGCCGGTGGGGTATCGGGCGGTTTACATATCGGGCACGACGACGTCGAACTTCCTCTACTGGTTCCGCCAGTATACGCTGGGGCAGCGGCCCGACGTCGAGCTCTACAACATCAACGACGACCGCTTCGACATCGACAAGCTGGCGGCGTTGGCCTGGCGCGAGGCGGGGGCGAGGCCCGTATTCGCGGACTACTTTTTCGTGTACCAGACGCACCAGCGGCGCACCTTTTGCCGGCGGGGCCGGCCCGCGGGTTTTGTACTGGAGGTAACCGACCGCGACGTCGCGGCGGGGGACGCGCGGCCGCTGGACGCGGAGGTCCTGGCTCGAGCCGAGGGGCTGATGCGGGCCCGGCGCGACGAGCCGGGCCGTCCCACCGACGGCCTGGCCCTCGCCCTTAGCGTGTGGGAATACCGCGCTTTTTACTACGAATATCGCGACGAGCCGCGCCGGGCGAAGTACTACTTCGTGCGGGCCGCCGAGCTGGCGCCGGGGACGGCGATGCCCCAGATCAACCTTGCCAGGTCGTATATCGACGAGGGGGAATACGAGAAAGGGCGCCGCGCGGCCCGGGCCGCAATCGCTGCGGCGGACGGCGGCCATATGAAATATATGGCGTACGCGTACCTGGCTATGGCGGCTCAGGCCGAGGGCGACCTCGACGCGGCGCTGAAACACGCCCGCGTGGCCGTGGCGCTCAAGCCCCACGACGGCAAGACCCACCGCCTGGCGGCGGGGATTTACCTCGAGCGGGGGGACCTCGAGAACGCCAAGCGTGAGCTGGAGAAGACGCTCGCCCGCGGCTACAACGACCCCGACGCCGTGATGATGCTGGCGAAAATATACCGGGCGGAGGGCCGCGACGACGAGGCCTTCGCGCTGCTGGCCGCGAACGTCCACCAGTACAACGACGTGCGGCTGATGAACGCGTACGCGCTGGCGCTCATCGCGCGGGGGCGGTACGTGGAGGCCAAGGCGGAGCTTGTGCGCGCGGCCCGCATCGCTCCCCGCTCGCCCGAGGTCCGCGCCAACCTCGCCCGCCTGGAGGCGATGGGGTGGTAGCGGCGAACATAAGTATATTCCTATAAATGAAAAAGGGCTCCAGACGGGCCCCTACGGGCGGTAATAATCGTCCTCGGGCCAACGGCCGGCGTTGTCGTAAATATACGCGCGGGTGCGCGCCGCCTCGTCGTCGTCGCGGATAATCCGTTCGTAGTAATTACGTTGCCACACCCGCCCGCCCGGCGTCCCGCGCAATAGGTTGATGCGTTTCGTTACGGCCATTTTGAAACCGGCGACGAACGACCCCAACGACCCCGACGACCTGTATAACAAAGGCCGTTGCGCGGGCGGGCCGTGTAGGGGCGCAACGCGTTGCGCCCCTACTCGTTGCGCCTCTACGGCGTCGTCCGTTATGATCACGATGCCGTGGACGTGGTTGGGCATGACGACGAACGCGTCCAATTCGATTTCGGGCCGGTGGGCGGCGGAACGCGACCATTCCTCGCCGGCGACGAGGCCGTATTGGTTCAAACGGACCGTATCGCCTTCGACGGCCCCGAACAGACATTCCCGGCCGTAGGTGCACATCGTGACGAAATACGCCCCGCCCGACGTGTAATCGTAGCCGCGGAGGCGGATGGACCGGCGGTGGTGTTTGTGGCGGTCGAACATTATAGCGGCCGTCGTCGCGGGGGGCCGGCTGGGGACGCCTGGTAGGGGCGTAACGCGTTACGCCCCTACGGGGCCCGCCAATACCTCCGCGGTGTGCCGCGCCTCGGCCTTAACGCCCCGTCGCCGCAGCGCCTCGTTGACGTATAGGACGCAGGCCGGGCAGCCGGTCGCGACGACGCCGGCCCCCGAGGCCGCGACCGCGTCGGCCTTCTCGCCGCCGATCTTCGCGAAGACGTCGTCGTACGTCAGGCCGTAGGCGCCGGCGCCGCCGCAGCACGTCACCGCCCCCGGCGCCTCCAGCTCGACGAGCTCGCCGACTTTATTTAGCAGCGCACGCGGCGCCGCGGTGACGCCTAACCCCCGCGCCAGGTGGCACGGGTCGTGGTACGCGACGCGGCCTTCCGCCCGGCCCTTTACGAGTTCCGGCGGGACCAACTCGGTGACGTCCTTAACGCGCTCCTTGAACGACGCCGCGCCCGGGACCTCCAGCACGTCGTTATAATAATATGTGAGCGCCGTGCCGCAGGTGCCGCAGTCGACGGCTATAGGCTCGTCGCCTTCCAACGCAGCGACGTTACGCGCTGCGAGCCTGCGCGCGAGCTTTACGTCGCCGTCGGCGAGCGCCGGGATGCCGCAGCACCTTCGCGCGGCGGGGACGAAGACCAGGTAGCCGGCGCGGGTGAGGAGGTCGACGACCGCTCGAGCGGTGGCGGGGTACAGGTACGTCGTGCCGCAGCCGGCGAAATAGGTAACCTGGCCGCGCCACTCCGCCCCCTCCGCCGGCATGAAGTACTGCTCGCGCCAGGCGTCGAACGGCTCCGCCTCGAGGCGCGGCAGCGCCAACCGGGCCGGCAGGCCGAAGAACCACAGCGCGAACGGCAGGACGTGGAACTCCTGCGCGAGGTGCAGCAGCCGCGTCAGCTGCGCCAGGAGCCAGGGCCGCCCCAGCGCGAGGCGGTAGGCCCGCGACTTGAAGAAGGGTAGGCCGCCGCGGCACAGGCCCGCCTCCCGCGCGGCGAGGACCAACACGTCGGCGGCCACGCCGGAGGGGCAGCGCTCGGCGCAGGCGCGGCAGCTCAGGCAGTACGCCAGCGCCTCGAGGAACGCGGCGCCGAACTCGTCGGCGGGCGGCTCGCCCTCCAGGCTGGCCTCCAACAGGGCCAGGCGGCCCCGCGGCGAGAAGCGCTCGGAGGCCGTCGCGCGGAAGGCGGGGCACACCTCGCGGCACAGGCCGCAGCGGAGGCACCGGGCGAGGTTTTCCCGCCAGCCGTCGATGAGGGCTTCTTTTTGTCCGGAGGCCATTAATAGGTCGCGTTAAAAAACGGTTGCCTCGGGGCGGCGATACAATATAATATACAAGGTCCCGAGGCGGATGGATGGTGCGTAATATTACAATAACTACGTTCGCGATAACAGCGCTAACGGCGTCGGCGGCGGCGACGCGCCCGAGTGGGAGGTCGAGGGCTATCCCGAGCCGGCGCGGACGAGGACTTCACCTTCGAGCAGCTGCAGATAAGCGGCGCGTTCCGCTTCTTCATATGTTAACGTACAGGAGGCCGTGATGCGGCGTTTAACGTTAACGTTTCTGATAATAACGGGTTTGGCCGGCGGGGCGGCATCCGCGGACGTCGACCTCCCCGGCCGCATTTCTTTCGGGTTCAACGTCGGCGGCTGTCACAGCGCGAACGACCACAGCCGCTGGTCGGCGAGCGGGGTCGGGTACACGTACTTCGGCGAAATAGCGTACGAGTCGACGAGCTGGCTCATCGCGCCGTTGATACAGTGGGGTTACACCTACGCCGCGGGCGACGCGCCGCCCTGGGAATCGGAGGGGTATTCCGCCCGCCCTACCGAAATTAAGGGCGAAGGGGATACCTTTATAATGGGTGGCCGCGTGCGGGTCCCGTTGTGGCAGATGAAGCTTCGGCCCTACGCCGGCGCCGGCGTAGCGTGGACGAATTACAATCGCATCGTAATGGATAATTCCAACGTGCTCTCGGATAAGGGGAGCTTCGGCACCGGGTGGGCGGTGCTCGGCGGCTTGGAATTCTTCCCGGACCCGGGGAGCGGTTTCTCTTTGGCCTTGGATTACCGCTACGCCGTTACGAAGCAGGAGTGGCGGACCTCCGCCGCGACGGGGAATAAGGGCCCCTTCGAATCGGAATTCAACCTGACGGAAAAAGTGTTGACGATGGCGGTAAAGGTTTACGTGCTATAAAGGGAGATAGATATGGCCGAGGAATGGCAAGGACCGCTTGAGAAGGTAGACCCGTGGCGCTGGCGGCTGCCGAAGTCGTACGACGGCCGCATGCGCGTCGACGGCCTGATATACGCCGACGAGAAGATGCTCAAGCGCGTCCGCATGGACAAGACGCCCCAACAGGTGGCGAACGTCGCCACGCTGCCGGGCATCGTGGGGCACTCTCTCGCCATGCCGGACATCCATTGGGGATACGGTTTCCCCATCGGCGGCGTGGCGGCGACGCGCGAGGACGACGGCGTCGTCTCGCCGGGGGGCGTGGGCTACGACATCAACTGCGGCGTCCGCCTTATGAGTACGTCGCTCACCGTCGACGACGTACGCGGCAAGGTCCGCGGCCTGCTGCAGGGGCTGTACGGCGCCATACCGTGCGGTATAGGCACCAAGAGCAAGCTGCGGCTGAGCGTGGCCGAGCTCAGGAAGGCGCTGCGGGACGGCGCGCGGTGGGCGGTGGGGCAGGGCTTCGGCGACGCCGGCGACCTAGAGCGCACCGAGGCCGGCGGCTCGCTGCCCGGCGCGGACCCGGGCGCGCTGTCGGCGCGGGCGCTGGAGCGCGGCCGGCCGCAGCTGGGGACGCTGGGCGCCGGCAACCACTTCATCGAGATAGGCCGGGTGGTCGAGGTCTTCGACGAGGCCGCGGCGCGAGTCTTCGGCCTCGACGTCGACGGCGTCACGCTCATGATCCACTCCGGCTCCCGGGGCCTCGGCTACCAGGTGTGCGACGATTGGGTGAAGGTGATGCGCGGCGCGATGGGCCGCTACAAGATTACGGTCCCCGACCAGCAGCTCGCCTGCGCCCCCATAAACTCGGACGAGGGCCGGGGTTACCTGGGCGCGATGAACGCCGCGGCCAACTACGCCTGGGCCAACCGGCAGGTAATGATGCACTGGGCGGAGGAGGTCTTCGCCAAATCGCTGGGCGTCTCCCCCCGCCACCTGGGTATGAACCTCATATACGACGTGGCCCACAACATCGCCAAGTTCGAAACCCACGACGTCGACGGCCGGCGCGAGAAGTTGCTCGTCCACCGCAAGGGCGCCACCCGCGCCTTCGGCCCGGGCCAGGCCGAGCTGGCCGACGTGTACCGGAACCTGGGCCAGCCGGTCATCATACCCGGCGATATGGGGACCGAGTCGTACGTGCTGCTCGGCACCGAGCGCGCGATGGCCGAGACGTGGGGCTCGACCTGCCACGGCGCGGGCCGCGTCATGAGCCGCAAGGAGGCGACGCGTAAAGCCAAGGGGCGGTCCGTATCCCGCGAGCTGGAAGACCGCGGCATCGAGATCGTGTGCCGCTCGCCCAAGACGCTGGCCGAGGAGATGAGCGAAGCCTACAAGGACGTGAGCGACGTGGTGAACGTCGTAACCAACGCCGGCATATCGAAGGCGGTGGCGCGCCTCGAGCCGCTGGGCGTTATTAAAGGGTAACGGCGCGCCGGAGAGCCGCGTTTTAAAAGACGTCGCCAAAAACTGGCGACGGCGGCGTGAAGTTTTTTCCCCGGAGGGGCGAAAAAACCCTTGACATTTCAAAAGCGTTCTCTTAGAATTGTGACCCTGGTATTAATAAGGGCCCAAGATTTATTACTTACCAGGTAATGTTTATATAAAGGTTTGTGAAAAACGTAGCAATCTATTTAAAGTTTCTGCGAGGGGTTTTCCCAGTTGGCCATAAAAATCCGCGACGTCGCTGAAGCGTTGGGCGCCGAAGTCTTGGCTGGCGAAGATGGTTTGGACCGCGACATCGGCGTCGCGTTAGCGTCCGACCTCGTCAGCGACATCCTGTGCTGTCGGGACGAGGGCGCATTTCTTATCACGGGCCTGGCCAGAATCCAATTATTGCGCGCGGCGGACATGATAGACCTTATCGGCATTTGTTTCGTGCGCGGAAAGATACCGGAGGCGGGCGTCGTGGAGTACGCGCGCGAGATGGGCCTACCGGTAATACTCACGCCCAAGACGATGTACGAGACGTGCGGGCGGGTCTACCAGCTCGGGGCTAAGAGCAGCGTGTACACTCCCCCCGGCGCACCGGAGTAGCGGCGCGCGATGGGTGCCGCCGAGTTTATCTGGACCAGGGACGGAGTCGACGCCGAAAAGATAAAGGGTTGCGGGAACGTCGCCCCGGCGGAAACGATCGAGACTGAAAAAGAAATAGTGGGGGGCGATTTCGCGAACGCCGGCGCGGGCGCGAGCCAGATTAAACGTCTTATTAAGAAGCTGGCCATATCGCCCCAGGTGGTGCGGCGGGCGGCGATAGCCTGCTTCGAGGCCGAAGTCAACGTCACGGTTTACGCTAAAGAGGGGTCTATAAAAGCGCGCGTTTCGCCGCTATGTATTTACGTCGTCGTCGAGGACCGCGGCCCCGGGATACCGGATGTCGAGCAAGCCATGCAACCCGGTTGGAGCACCGCCGCCCCGGAGATTCGCGAAATGGGGTTCGGCGCCGGCCTGGGCCTTCCCAACATACGGGGCAACGTCGATTTTTTGAAGATCACGTCGGAGGTGGGTGAGGGTACCGTCTTAGAATTCGCGATTTTATTGAATCGACCTTGAGAAAAAGCCGACGAGGGTGTTGCTTCGAAGTATACTACGGCGATTTTAATATTCCTTTCAATTGGATAGCTGGGCCAAGATTACCGGTTGCGAAGCTTCGCCAAGAGAGAGTGCTTCGGCAGTAAAGGGAGGTCTCAATTTGTGAAAAAAGTAACAATATATAACTAATTTCGTCATAATTAAGTAAGTAATAATGATCGGCGAAGATGCGATACAGAAGGAAATTGCCCGCGGCGTAGTCGGGCGTCCGAACTACCTGTAAAGAACGTTGTATTGAAAGTACGGGCGCCACGAGGAGGACCGATGGCAGATATAAGAATAGGCGTGTGGCTGGACCAGCCCGACTCACATTTTCTAGAAGAGATACTCGCTATGCCCGGCGGCGAGGCCGCGGCGGCGTGTATTCAATGCGGTACTTGTTCGGGCGCTTGTCCGACGGTCCCTTTTATGGACTCGAGCCCGCGGGAAATTATGGCATTTGTCCGAGCCGGTTATCGCGACCGCGTACTTAATTCCAGCACGATTTGGATGTGCGCGTCGTGTTACTCGTGTTACGTCCGGTGTCCGAAAGAGATCAAGATAACGGATTTCATGTATAAGCTCAAGCAGATCGCGATGCGGGAAGGCTACAAGAACCCGGACGCCAAACGTGCTCGGATATTGTCAAAGGAATTTGCGAACAACGTCAAGTCTCTCGGTCGTAACAACGAAATGTGGTTGCTCTTGAAGTATTTCCTGGCCACCGGTATTTTCTCCGCGCTGAAGTATACCGGCATGGGTTTGAGCCTCCTCAGAACCGGCCGGCTCGAGTTATTTCCCAAGAAATCTAAAAGCGTAAGCGACGTAAGAAAGATCATCGCGAAATCGCGCGAAGAGGCGGCGATGCAGCCATGACGAGGTATACGTATTATCCGGGATGTTCGCTTGACGCCACCGCGAAGCCGTACCGCGCTTCGATAGCCGCGACGGCGCTGCCGCTGGGGATAGAATTGAGGGAGATCGAGGACTGGAA
>JAZGGY010000212.1:0-3285 GCA_036480675.1 bacterium
CTTAACCTCCTATTTAAACAACGCCTTCACGCGGCCCAGCGAGGCGGGGGAGACGGCGACGCCGGACCACCGGAAGTACTGGACGCGGTGGTTAACCGTATCGGCGACGTAGAAGTTCCCGTTAGAAGCTAGCGAGACGTCCGTGGGTTTCTCGAATTTGCCGTTGCCGTTTCCCAGCCATCCCCATGCGTCCACGAACTTGTACGTTGGCGGCGAGCCCCAGGCCGCGGCCGCGAGCGCTACTGCGATAATTAAAACCGTCTTCATCTCTTAACCTCCTATTTAAACAACGCCTTCACGCGGCCCAGCGAGGCGGGGGAGACGGCGACGCCGGACCACCGGAAGTACTGGACGCGGTGGTTCCCCGTTTCGGCGACGTATACCCGCTTCCCGTCCGCCGAGACGCGGACGTCCCACGGCGCGTAAAATTCTCCCTCGCCGCCCCCTCTCGTGCCCCATTTGCCGAGGTACGAGCCCGCGGCCGTGAAGTACTGGATTCGACAGTTATAGCGGTCGGTGACGTAGACGTAGCCGTTGGGCGCCGCGTCCAACCCGTGGGCCTCGTCGAACTGGCCGTTGCCGGACCCCTTGGAGCCCCAACTCCCCAAAAGCGAGCCGGTCGGCGTATAGTAATAAACGCGGTTCTGGGCCCACCACCCGGTGACGTAGACGTTGCCGTTCGGCGCCAGCGCCAGGCCGTCGGCCTTCACCCCCCACGACCCGAGCATCGACCCGCTCGGCGTATAACGGGAGACGCGCTCGTCGCGAGCTTCGGCCACGTAAACCGTTCCCGCCGGCGCGACGCCGACGCCGAAGGCGGCCCCCGGTACGCGGCCTCGCACCATCCACGTCCCGAGAAGCGAACCGGCGCGCGTGAAATACCCCACGTAGGCTTCGTACTGGGCGTCGCCGGAGGTCGCGTATACGTTGCCGTTGGGCGCGACGCCGATGCCGCGCACCCGCGAGCCGGGCCAGGGCGTGGTCCACTTGCCGAGGAAAGAGCCGGTGGACGTGAAACGCTGGACGCGGCGGCCGAAGTGCTCGGTGACGTATACGTCGCCGGCGGGGGAGACGGCGACGCCCCACGGCCAATTGAACTCGCCGTCGCCGGACCCCAACCGGCCCCACTTACCCTCGTACACCCAGCCGCCGAAAGCGGAAAAGGCCGCCAGCGCCGTCAGCGCCGCGGCCGTCGTTATCGTCACCTTTTTCATATCCCGAGCCTCCTCGCGTTACTAACGCTCGCCGATTATTATAGGACGCGCTGCGCGTTATTACAACGGAAAAGGGCCGACGCGAAGGCCGGCCCCTACGTCTTTGAACGGTCGGTAGGTTATCTAAACAACGCCTTCACGCGGCCGAGGGAGGCGGGCGCGACGGCGGTTTCGGTCCAGCGGAAGTATTGTATCAGGTTGTTTCCTGCATCAGCTACGTATAATCGGCGGGAGCAGTTTGAAAGGTCGAGCCCTTCCGGGTGGTAAAACGTACCTTTACCGGTGCCGTATTTACCGAATTTGCCGAGGAACGACCCGCTCGGCGTGAAGTATTGGATGCGGTTGTTCCAGGTGTCGGCCACGTATACGTAACCGTCGGGGGGAGCGGCGACGCCGGAGGGGCCTCGTAATTGACCGTCGCCGGTTCCTCGCGAACCCCACTTACCCAAGAAGGACCCGACGGAAGTAAAATACTGAATCCGGTGGTTGTCGTGGTCGGCGACGTAGACGTTGGTGTTGGGCGCCACGGCTACGCCGCTAGGTGAGTTGAATTCACCGTTGCCGGAACCTTGGCCGCCCCATTCTCCTAATTTACTGCCGGTGGCCGTGAAGTAGTGGATTTTGTCGCGAACAGGGTCGGAAGCGTATACGTTACCGTTGGCCGCTACGGCGACGCCGAAGACGGGTGAGTTATACTGGGGAGAACACCTCCACTTCCCTAAATATCCGCCGCCACCGGTGTAATAAACTACGCCTTCAGAGTATCCGACGTATACGTTCGTATTAGGCGCTACGGCTATAACGGCGGGTTCCCGTTCATCGACCCACCAATTATTTAAGATCGACCCCGTGGGGGTAAAATAAAAGACATACCCGCTCTGGCCCTCCCCCCACCATTGTACCGCGTAAACGTTGTCGTTCGGCGCTACGGCGAGGCCGGTTACGATTTCAAGGATGAACTCGCCCTCGTACACCCAGGCGCCGTGCGCGCAAAAGGCCGCCAGCGCCGTCAGCGCCGCGGCCGTCGTTATCGCGAGTTTCCTCATTTCCCTTTACCTCCTCGAGTTACTTACTACCCTCTGCAATTAACTATAACAGGAAACCGCGAAAAACACCAAATAAAAAGGGCCGACCCAAAGGCCGGCCGCTGCGTGCACCGAGTCCTCGGCGTTCACGCCGGGCGACTAGCCAGTCGCCCCTACCGGAACAACGCCTTCACGCGGCCGAGGGAGGCCGGCGAGACGGCGAATTTGATGTATTTGAAGTACTGGATACGGCTGTTACCGGTATCGGTGACGTAGAGGTGGGCGCCATTAAGGGAGAAGGCCACGTCCGACGGTTGTTTGAACTCGCCGTCGCCCGAACCTTGCGAGCCGATCTTACCCAGGAGCGAGCCGCCGGCCGTGTAATATTGGATGCGGTGATTTTCGGTATCGGTTACGTAGACCAAGCCGGTATCGGCGGCGACCGCGACGCCCATGTCCGGGGAATAAGCCACGTAGAATTTTCCACTCGAGGCCACGGCGACGTCGGCGGGCCGGTCGGTGCTTCCCCAACTATCCAAGAACGAACCGTTATACGTGAAACATTGTACCCGGCGGTTATTGGTGTCGGCGACGAAGACGTTGCCGTTCCGCGCCACGGCCAAACCCATGGGGCCGTTAAATTCGCCTTCGCCCGGCCCTTGCGTTCCCCACTTCCCGCGGAAGGAGCCGTTCTCGTCGAAGTACTCGACGCGGTGATTGTCGACGTCGGCCTGATATCGCCAGCGGTTGGGCGCGAAGGCCAGCGCGACCCTGCTTCTCTGGTCCCACTTACCAAGGAAAGAGCCGGCGCGCGTGAAGTATTGAACGTTGAGATTCCTCCAATCGGCGACGTAGACATCCCCGGTGCCCGCGGCGAGGGCGAGGCGGACGGGAGAGCGGAACTCGCCGTTTCCGGTGCCGGGCGAGCCCCACTGGCCCTCGTACACCCATTCGCCCCAATCGCCCCAAACGCAAAAAGCCGCCAGCGCCGTCAGCGCCGCGGCCGTCGTTATGGCGAGCTTCCTCATTTCCCTTTACCTCCTCGA
>JAZGGY010000213.1:0-3576 GCA_036480675.1 bacterium
ATATAAGGAGCGCGTCGGCCTACCCTTCACCTGCCGCTATCGCTACAATCTCGTTGCCAAGGACGTACTCGAGGCGTTGAAGGAGGCCGGCTGCTACCTCGTCCACTTCGGCCTGGAGTCCGGCAGCGACGAGCTGCGGCGCCGCGTCCTCAACCGCCAGATGAGCAACGAGCAGGTCGAGGAGGCGCACCGTCTTTGCCGGGACGTCGGCCTGGCGACGCTCACCTACAACATGGTCGGCCTGCCCCACGAGGACAAGGCGCTCTTTTTGGACACCGTAAAGTTGAACGCGCGCGTCCGGCCCAACCGCATCGTGCTCTCCGTCTTCTACCCCTACCCCCACACCGCGCTCCACGAGCTGTGCGAGCGGGAGGAGTTGCTGGCGCCGGTATTCGACTACGAGAGAGAGTCGTACCTCGAGCAGGCGGCGTTCCCGGTGGCGCACGTGCGCTTCTGCCAGGCGTACTTCGTGCCGGCGATACGGTATTATCAGATATTGGGCCGGCTGGGCGCCTTGGGCCGGGCGCTGGCGCGCGCCAGCGACGCGTTCTATAAATCGCGTCTCCTGCCGCATAAGGTTTTAGTGGCTGTCGCTAGGTTGGGCCGCTCGCTCTACGACGGGACGAAGCTCTTCGTGTGGCGGCGGCTGCCGAAGTTGTACGTCAAATTACGCGACTGGCGCGTTCGGCGCGCCTGAAGGCCGAGGTTCTATGGACAGCGAGAAATTGCACATATTCCGCCGGTGGCTGCAGCAAGGGCAGCGCGACCTCGGCGCCGCCGAAGTCCTGCGGCAAAACGACGTCTACGAGTGGGCGACGTTTCTGGCGCACCAGGCCGCGGAGCGGGTCCTCAAGGCGTACCTCTACTACCACGACGAGACCACGGTAATAGGCCACTCCATACGGTCGCTGGTACTCAAGTGCAGCGCCCGCGACGCGTCCTTCGAGGCGGTCGCCGACGCGGGCAAACTCGACGACTTCTACAAAGCGCCGCGCTTCCCGGACAGCTTCGCCGAGGAGGTCCCGGCGTACGCCGTAACGCCCGAGCAGGCGGAGGTCGCGGTGAAGCTGGCGCGCAAGGCCGTGGAGTTGGTGGATAAACTCGCGCCCGGTGAAGGTTAGCGATGACGGGACCTTTAGGACCGGCGACGATAAAGGTGGGGACCGTCGAGGTGCCGGGGCGGGCGGCGTTGGCGCCGCTGGCCGGCTACACCGAGTACCCGTTCCGCGCCGCCGTCGCGCGCTTCGGCTGCGCGTTCGCGGTAACGCCGCTCATCTCGGCCGAGGGCCTTATCCGCGGCAACGAGAAGACGACGCGCCTTCTGGCCACTGGCGACGACGACGCGGCGGTGGTCGCGGCGCAGATATTCGGCTCGCGCCCCGCCGCTATGGCCGAGGCTGCCAAGATCGCCGCGGGTGCGGGCTTTCCCATCGTCGACGTCAACCTGGGCTGCCCCGCCCCCAAGATCCGTAAGCAACAGGCCGGCGCGGCCCTACTCGGCGACGCCGTCAACCTCCGGAAGGTAGCTAGAGCCGTCGTCGCCGCTTCTCCCGTACCGGTTACGGCCAAGATGAGGTTGGGAGGCGACGCGGGTAAAAGCACCCTGGCCGCGGCGAAGCTCCTGTGCGAAGAAGGGGTGGCGGCCTTGACGGTGCACGGCCGGACCCTCGAGCAAGGGTTGCGCGGGCCCGTGGATTGCGCCGCCGTGAAAGAGATCGCCGCGGCGGCGGCCGTGCCGTTGTGGGCCAACGGCGGCGTCGAAACGCCGCAGGACGCCGAGCAGCTGCTCGAGGATACGGGCGCCGCCGGCGTGATGGTGGGCCGCGCCGCGGTGGGGAAACCTTATTTAATTGACCAGGTGGAAAAGTACTTGGCCGAAGGCGAGGCCCCCGCGCCGCCGTCCCGGGCGGCGCTGGCGGAGGCGATCCTTTTCCATTTCGACAAGGCCGCGTCGGTGGACGGCGAGGAGCGCGCGGCGCGGCAATTCCGCAAACACCTACTCGCATACTTGAAGAGCGCGCCGGGCGGGAAAGCGCTGTGTTCCCGCGCGGCCGTCGTAGCGTGCCGCGACGACGTCGTCGGCGTACTGGACGAGTTTAAAGAGTTACCCGAGTATGGACCGTAAAAAGATAGAGGAGCTGCTGCGCGCCGTCGCGGCCGGTGAGCTGAGCGTAGACGACGCCGTCGAGCGCTTGAAGCACCTGCCATACGCCGACCTGGGTTTCGCGCGCGTCGACACCCACCGGGCGCTTCGCGTCGGCTTCCCGGAGGTAATATTCTGCCAGGGGAAAACGCCGGCGCAGGCCGCGGCCATCGCCGCGCGCATTGCCGAAACGGGCGCCGCCGTCCTGGCCACGAGGGCGACGCGCGAGACCTGCGAGGCCATACGCGAGAAGTGCCCCGGCGCTCGCTACCACGAGGAAGCCCGCGTCATCGTCGTACCGGGCGAAACCCCGGCGGAGCCGCGCGGCCGGGTGCTAGTCCTCTCGGCGGGGACGGCGGACATGCCGGTGGCGGAGGAGGCCGTGGTGGTGGCGGAGACGATAGGGTGCCACGTCGAGCGCGTCTACGACGTCGGCGTCGCCGGCCTCCATCGCCTCGTCGACAAGCTCGACGCCATCCATAAAGCGGACTGCATAATCGTCGTGGCGGGGATGGAGGGGGCGCTGGCGAGCGTAGTCGCGGGGCTGGGGGGCGGCCCGGTGGTCGCGGTCCCGACGAGCGTAGGCTACGGCGCGAGCTTCGGCGGTATCGCGCCGCTGCTGACGATGCTGAACTCCTGCGCCGGCGGCGAGGTCGTCGTCCACATCGAGAACGGCTTCGGCGCCGGCTACGTCGCGGCCTTGATCGCCCGCCGCGCGGTTGACGAGAAATGAAATTCCTATTTATAGACGGTAGCGCCGGCGCGAGCGGCGACATGTTGCTCGCCGCGGTACTCGATTTAACGGGAGGGCGCGCGGTTCTCGAGGAGGGCCTGGCGCGGTTGGAGCTCGCGGGCGTTCGGTTGGTGTATCCGCCGCGGCGCCGCGGCGGCGTGGAGGCGACGGGCGTCGAGGTCGTCGTGTCGGGCGAGGCGCCGCACTTCGACGGCGTGCGCGCGGTGGAGCGCCTCCTCGACCGCGCGGAGGTGTCGCCGTACGTCCGAAGCGGCGCGACCAGGACCTTCCGCAAGCTCGCCGAGGCCGAGCGGCGGGCGCACCGCGTCGCCGTGGGCCACGCCGGCTTCCACGAGGTGGGCGCCGCCGACGCCGTCGTCGACGTGGTCGGCACTTTTATTTTGATCGAACTCGTAAAGGCCGACCGCGTCGTCGTCTCGCCGCTTCGGCTCGGCTCGGGTACCGTGGACGCGGCGCACGGCAAGTTGCCCATTCCCGCGCCGGCCACGCTCGAGCTCCTGCGCGGCGTCCCGGCCTTCGCCGGCGACGTCCCCGGCGAGTTCACGACGCCCACCGGCGCGGCCTTGATAGCGAGCGTCGCCGACGAGTTCCGGGTGATGCCGACGATGACGGTGGAGCGAGTGGGCTACGGCCCCGGCGCCGCCGACCCCGCCGGATTCCCGAACGTACTCCGCGCGTT
>JAZGGY010000214.1:0-12501 GCA_036480675.1 bacterium
GGGGAAGCGACGCCGAGGAGCGCGGCTACCGTCTCACGGGCCTCGTCCACGGGGCCGCGGGCGCGCTGGCCGAAGCGGTGGAGGTTGAAGGGATTCGCGAAGTAGTCGGTGAAGAACGGCATCATAGCCTCGACGACCTCGGGGTCGGTCGGCGTGGTGGAATTGTAGTCGAGGTAAATGCCTTCCATAATCCTTCCTTCTATGAGCCGGGCGAAGATATTATCAAAAAACGATAAGCTCCGCAACTACCTTTAATGCTTTCGGGCGCTTCGCCCTCCGGCCGAATAACCAGTACTTCAACCTGTATAAAAAAGGCGCCCGCGCGGGCGCCGTTACTTTTAACGACGGTGACTACCTATACAACGCCTTTATCCGCCCCACGCTCGCGGGGATTACGCCTGCGTCGGAGTAATAAAATATCCTATATATGTAATTTTCGTTCCAAACCTCGGGCGTTTCGACGCCCCAAAGATAAGTACCGTCAAACGCGAGGCCGACCAGGTTGGAATTAGGAATCGGCCACTTCGCCGATTCTAAAACGGAACCGTTTGTGGTTAGCTTATATACGTAAGTCGTACGCTCTTTCGGTTCGTTGCAGCACCAAATGAAAGGGCCTCCCGGCGTCCGGTCGTCGTATGCTAAACCGGAGGGCAGCTTTATTCCCATATCGAACGTACTTAATATCGAGCCGTTCGTAGTTATACGCCATAACCAAGAGTACCATAAGCAAGCGAAATACAAATTGTTACCATCGTAAGCTAAACCGCCGCAAAACGTCATACCGGGGGGAAACGGGAACGACCCCACGATCGTACGCCCCGCGGGGTCGATTTTATAGATATGCTGAGCTAACCAGGACTCCGAGGTATATATGTAAGTACCGTCGTACGCCATACCTATTGGCAAATAAAATCCTTCTAGTTCAAACGAAGAAACGACAGATCCGCTAGGGTAATGGCGTTGCACTATGTATCCAGGGCTTTGCGTAGTCCAGAGGCGGTAACCGTCGTATTCGACCCCGTATGCGGGATACCTATTATACGGACCTTTAAACGACGATATAACTTGAAGATAACTAGCCGCCGCGCTCGAGGCGAAAACGACAACCGCGATAGCCGTTACCAGCGCTCTCATAATAATACCTCCTACTAATTAACATCCCTCTCCAAGTATTAGTATGCTGCTCCCCCCATACCGTTTCATCCAGCCTTTGCGGAGGCGCCCCTTTACCGATACAACGCCTTTATCCGGCCGACGCTCGCGGGCGCCACGAGCGAACCGCCGGTGCTATTAGGTACTTTAGCCCCGCCTCGGCCTCCCTTTCCCGGAATCCTCTCAGAAATTGAACATCGGCCCGAACCTGACGAACGGCCCGGATAGGTCGACCTCGGGCGCCGCGGCCATCTTGGTCCCCACTTGCTTGAGCTCGCCCTCCGGTATCCTTAGGAGGAAATAACCCGCCTCGCAGCCGAGGCCGAGCCACGGCAGGACGCGATACTGCGGCGCGACGAACACCTGCGCCGACCAGCTCAAGCCGCGCAACGCGGAGACGAACGTCACGGACTCCGGAAACGGGACGTTGCCGAAGCTGTACGGCGCGCTCGAAATAGTCTTGGTGTACGACACGTCCAGGATGCCGACGCCGCCGCCGGCGAAGACGCCCCACCGCTCGCCGAGGTACCTCTTGTAGCCGCCGACGAATTGGTGGACGCCGAAGCCTATCTCGCAATCCTTGACGACGCCGTCGTCGAAGATCCGGCCCGTCGAGAACGCCCACCCGCCGCCGTAATAGCCGAGCTGTAGGCCGTTGGCGAAACTGTACCGGACCGTCCCGCCCACCATAAAGGTGGAGCGGGGCGTGTCCAGGCCCAATACGTCGAACTCGTCGCTTATGCCGTCTAAGGTCGGGAAGTTCACGCCGAAGTAAAAGGCGCCGCCGGTTCCCACGGGCCGGTAGCCCTGCGCGCCGGCCGCCGCGGCGACGACGAAAACCAAACAGGAAACCGAAATTAATCTCATCCTAACTCCTCATGCTTAGTTTCGCCTTGCGCCCCCGCCTTCGATTTCGGGAAAAGGAGGACTACCAACGCCGTCACGACGAAGGCCTCCGCGGCCCACGAGACCAGCCAGGCCAGCACCAGGACGTCGGGGAATTTGAAATAACGATAGACGTCGGCCGCCCGCGGCACGACGCTTATTAAAAGCAACAGCAGCCAGAAGAGAACGAACTTCTTCCAGAAACGTTCCGGGCAAGCGCCGCGGAAAATCGCGAACGCCAGAACGTAGAAGAAGCCGATAGCCAAATCGAAGAAAAACCCAAGGAGTACGATCTCGAAACCCTGTTCCTTGAAGACGGCCTCCACGTCCACCGTAAGCGGACTCAGAACCAGGTGCGTCACGGTACCCATTATCGAAAGCGCCAACCCGGCAACCACACCCACCAAGAGTACGCGACCCAGCTTTTCCATAGCGCTCTCCTTAATGTTGGAAGTTGAGGACGAAGATAACACGACGCCCCGATTTAGTCAACGAGCTATGCGCCGCGGGCGGAATAGTTTCGCCGGACAAGGGGCGGCCGTGCTATAATGCAAAAAAAGCCGCCCGACGTGCTCGGTCTGGTTTTGGTATTCCCCCAAGCGTTGAAAGTAACGATAGTCATACCCTGCTACAACGAAGGCCCTACTCTGCCCGCCACGCTGGCGGCCCTTCCCCGCGAGATACCCGGCGCGGACGTGGTCGAGACGTTGGTAGTGGACGACGGCTCGAGCGACGATACCGCCGAGGTGGCCCGGGCCCGCGGCGTCGACTGCATCGTACGGCATAAGCGCAACCTGGGCCTGGCCGCGGCCTTTCGGACCGCCGTCGACGCGGCGCTCGCCCGGGGGGCGGACGTCGTCGTCGGTACCGACGCCGATAACCAGTACGCGGGCGCCGACGTCGCGAAGCTGGTCGCGCCCGTGCTGGCGGGCGAAGCGGACCTCGTCGTGGGGTGCCGCGACATCGGCGCCGTAGGCCACTTCTCGCCGCTTAAAAAAATCCTACAGCGCGCGGGGAGCTTCGCCGTCCGGACGCTCTCCGGCATCGACGTCGCGGACGCGACCAGCGGCTTCCGCGCGTACAGCCGCGAAGCCGCGCTGCGCCTCGTCGTCCTCTCGTCGTTCACGTACACGCTGGAGACGCTAATACAAACGGGGTACAAAGGGCTAACCGTTAAGCAGGTCCCGGTGCGGGTCAACCCGCCGACGCGGCCCAGCCGCCTCTTTCGCGCCATTCCCGAATATTTATACCGTTCCGTCAACACGATAACCCGCGCCTATCTGCTCTTCAAGCCGCTGAGGGTACTCGGCACGCTGGGGCTGCTCATCTTCGGCGCGGGCCTATTCGTTTTGGGCCGCTTCCTTTATTTCTATTTCACGATACCCGGCCCTACGGGACACGTCCAATCGCTGGTCGTCGGCGGCGTCGTCATCCTGCTCGGCTTCCAGATCATAATAATCGCGCTGATATCGGACCTCGTCGCGGCCAACCGGCGGCTCCTGGAAGACGTCCTTTACCGCATCAAATTGGACCAATACGGCCGCAAATGAAAAGCCTCCTAATCTGCTCCTCGACCTTTCCACTGGGCGAAGGGGACCGGCGGACGGCGCGCTTCGTCTACGACCTCGCCGCGGCGCTGACCGAACGCTTCCAGGTAACCGCGCTCGCGCCCCATCACCCCGGCGCGGCGTTGGCGGAAAAGCTCGGCGACGTCGAGGTCCGCCGGTTCAAATATTTCCTTCCCTCCCGGCTCGAGCGCCTGGCGGACGGGACCGGCATTATGGCCAACGCGAAGCGCAATCCGTTGGCTAGAAGCCAAACGCCGTTCCTGTTGTGGTGGTTCCGCCGGGCCGTACGCCGCCTGACCCGAAACTACCGCTTCGACGCCGTGAATACGCACTGGATAGTACCGGCCGGATGGGCCGCGGGGCCCGTCGCCGCCGACGCGGGCGTCCCGCATATCTTGACGGTCCACGCCGCGGACGTCTTCTTCCTCAAACGCGTGCCCTGGGGTCGGCGTCTCGCGGCCCGCGTTATAGGGACCGCCGACAAGGTCTTCGCCGACAGCGAATTCATTATCCGGGAGACAAGTCGGCTGATAGGCCGGGACGTCGACGCGGTAGCGACAACCGCCGGCGTGAATACCTCCTCTTTCGCGCCCGCCCATACTCCCGCGGAAGCTAAGACCCGCCTCGGCTGGCCCGACGTACCGACAGTACTATTCGTCGGCAAGATGGTCGAGAAGAAGGGCTTGTCCTACTTAGTCCGGGCGATGGCGAAAGTCAAGTCGGAAGTATCGGCCGCGCGCCTCGTCGCCGCGGGCGACGGCCCGGAGCTCGAGCGCGCGAAGGCGCTGGCGCGAGAACTCGAGCTCGGCGACGCCGCGGCCTTCGTAGGTCCGAAAAGTCACGACGAATTGAAACTGATGTACAACGCCGCGGACGTACTGGCGGTCCCGTCGGTAGTAGCCCGCGACGGCGAAACCGAGGGGATGCCGACGGTGATACTCGAGGCCTTCGCCGCGGCGTGCCCGGCAGTAGGCAGCCGTGTGGCCGGCATCCCGGAGTTCGTACGCGACGGCGAGACCGGCTTTCTCGCCAACGCGGCCGACCCGGGCGACCTCGCCGCCAAGATAGTCGAAACGTTAAAGATAGGCCGCGACCACTTCGCCTCGAGTTGCCTGGCCGCCGCGGCCGGCCGCGACTTCAAAAATATTGCTCAGCTCTACGCCGAGGCGGCGGAGGCCTGAACGTGGGTCTGGCCGCGAATTGGCGAAAGCTGCGGCTGCGCGAAGCGGGCCGCCGCGGCTACTTCTACCTAACGCCGGGGAACTACGCTTTATATAGGCAGTTCCACGCACACGCGGCGCGGCGGCTCCGCGGCCTGATACTCGACGCCGGCGCCGGCTACGGCACCTGGCGGACGGTACTCGAAAAATGCGGCCACGTCGTTGGCGTAGATATCTCGAGGCAAGGGGATGCCGACGCAGCGGCCGACTTGAAAAAGCTTCCTTTCCGCGACGGCGCATTCGACGCCGTCTTTTGCTCGCAAGTAATCGAGCACGAGCGCGAGCCCGCGGCGCTCCTCGCCGAGCTGCGCCGCGTCGTAAAACGCGACGGCACGCTGGTTCTCACCGCTCCCCACCTGAGCCGCCTTCACGACGCGCCCGGCGATTACTACAGATTCACGGCCGAGGGCCTCCGATTCGTGGCCGAGGGGGCCGGGTTCGCCGCCGAGGAAGTAACGCCGTGCGGAGGGTTGTTATCGTTTTTGGGCCACAACCTGAACGTCTTCGCCCTCGCCCTCGTAGCGCCGGTTCCGCTGGTGGGGCGACTCGCAGTCTCCCTGGCGAAGCTCACGTCGCCCTGGTGGCCCGCGCTGGACCGCCTGCTCGACGCTAATGGCATGTTTGCGCTGAATTGGATGCTCGTAGGCCGGAAAAGATGAACGGCGAGGCGGCCGGCTACGCGTCCCCTCCCGAAAGGTTGGCGCGGCTGGCCAACGTCCGGCGGGGCGTGCGCAAAGGCCGGAAGATACGGCGGGTGCTGGAAGCCGAGCTGGGGCCCGCGCCCTGGCCCGGGTTACGAGGCCTTGACCTCGGCTGCGGCCCGGGCGTGATAACCGCTTACCTCGCCAAACTCGCGGACGGCTTCGTCGGCCTGGACGTCGACGCCGTCGCTATCGACGCCGCGCGCCGCTTCCGTTACTCCAACCTCGAGTTCGTACGCCACACGTCGCCGCAACTGCCTTTCGACGACGGCGCCTTCGATTTGATAATCGTCAACCACGTCTACGAGCACGTCCGCGACGTCGGGACGTTCTTCGCCGAAATCCGCCGCCTGCTCAAGCCGAGCGGCGTGGTTTACTTAGCGGCGGCGGGTAAGTACCAATTCCTCGAACCTCACTACCATTTGCCGTTCCTCTCCTGGCTGCCGCGGCGCGCCGCGAACGCGTATTTGCGCGCGGCCGGGCGTAAAGAGGAATACGACGTGAACCTTTTGAGCTACGGCAAACTCTTTCAACTACTCGAGCCGTTCGGCGTGCGGGAGTACACGGCCGCGGTGGTCGCGGATCCGCGCAAATTCGCCGCGGACGACGTCGTGCCGCGGTGGCGGCCGCTCCGGCGTTTACTGGCGGCCTTGACGCGCGCCGTGCCTGCGGTCGCGCCGACGAGGATATTCATACTCCGGCGGCGAAAACATGACGACGAATAACCGCGGTTGGCGGCGGGCCCTTTGGACGGCGGCGAAATTAATACTCGTCGCCGCGGCCGTCTTCTTCGTCGGAAAGGTGCTGGTCGACAATTGGCCGGACGTACGGGCGGGTTGGCGGCCGCCGCGAGCGGGTTTACTCGTTGCCGCCGCCCTCGCGCTGCTCGGCTCGTACCTCTACCTCTACAAGGTCTCGCTGGTCGTGCTGCGCCGCGTCGGGAACCGCCTCAGCTTTCGCGCCGGCCTCCGCCCCTTCTTCTACAGCCTCCTCGGCCGGTACGTCCCGGGCCGCGTCGCCGTCGCCCTCGGCAAAATATACCTATACGAAAAACGCGGCGTGCCGCGGTCGGCCGCCGCGTTGGCGGTGACGTACGAGAACGTCTTCGCCGCCGTCGGCGGCGTAGCGGTGGCGCTCGCCCTGGCGGCGGCTCTCTTGACGGGCGCGTTCTCCTGGACGGCGTTCGGGCTCGCCGCGGCGGGGGCCCTGGCGCTCGTTATGTTAATCCAACCGGCGGTTCTGCAGCGCCTCCTCGCGTGGCCCCTCAAAAAGATGCGGCTAGGGGTAATAAGCGCGGAGATGCTTATAGGCCGCCGCTGGTCGGCCGCGTTCGCCCTCGCGTACGCGGCCTATTGTATCTCGCTCGGCGTCTTCTTCGCTTTCTTCGCCGCGGCTTTCGTCCCGCTCGGGGCGGCCGCGGCGGCGCAAGTGGGGGCGGCGTACGTCGCGGCCGCGGTACTGGGATACGTCGCCGTCTTCGCGCCCTCGGGCCTGGGCGTGCGAGAAGGTTTGCTCATAATAATGCTGCAGCGTTACATGCCGCCGGGCGACGCCGCGTTCCTGGCGGTGGCGAGCCGGATAGTGGCGGTAGCGGCGGAACTCCTCCTGGCGGCGGCGGCCGCGGGCGCCGGCTCGAAAACGGAAGCCCGCGCGACGCGGGACGGGCCCTCCGCTAAAGATATCCAAACGCAATAAAAAAACCCGCCGCGAGGCGGGTTCAAATTAAAACAGCAGAGGTTTAATAAGCCCCCCGCATCAAGACCACCACCGGGATCGTCTTGAGGAGGAGCTTGAGGTCGAGCCACAGCGACCAGTTCTCGATGTAATAGATGTCGAGGCGGACCATCTCCTCGAACGTTAACAGGTTGCGGCCGCTAACCTGCCACAAACCAGTGACACCCTGCGGGACCGTCAAGCGCTTCATCTGCCAACGCTCGTATTCCTTGACCTCCTCCGGTATAGGAGGCCGCGGCCCCACGAGCGACATATCCCCCTTTAAAACGTTGATAAGCTGAGGGAACTCGTCGATGCTAAACTTGCGTAAAAGGCGCCCAACGCGGGTGACGCGCGGGTCCTTTTTAATCTTGAATATAGGCCCATCCATCTCGTTAAACTCGGCGAGTTCCGGCAGCATTTCGTCGGCGCCGACGACCATGGAGCGAAACTTGAAAATTTTGAACGGCCGCCCGCCCTTACCCAGGCGCTCCTGCGGGTAGAAAATGGGGCCTCTGGAGTCGAGCTTTATGAGTATAATTATCAAAAGCCAAAAAGGTAAAAATGCAATAATACCCGCGAGGGCCCCCGCGACGTCTATAGCCCGTTTTATATATCCCTGCCAGCCCTCGAGCGGCGAGCGCCACAAGCGCAAGAGGGGAATGGAGCCGATTTGCATTATGGTGACGCGGCGCGTTACCAGCTCGAAGAGGTCGGCGATAACCATAAACGGTATCCGCCTTTCGCGAAGTTCGAAGACGACGTGCAGCAGGTGGCGGTGCGCCGCGGAGGGAACAGCCACCAAAACTTCGTCAACGTCGTGGGAGACTATAATTTCGGGCAGCTTCTCAAACGCCCCCAGGACGCCGACGTCTTCGTAGACTTGGCCCTTCTTGGCCGGGTCGTCGTCTATATAGCCCACCACGGAATAACCGAACTCGGGGTGCAGTTTGATTTGATTGGACAGTATACGACCGCTCTTACCGGCGCCGTAGATAAGGGCGCGCATCAACCCCACGCCGCGTTCCGCGAGAAAACCTACGACTTTACGCAAAGTAATACGCCACAGGTCGATGAGGACGAGGCTCAGAAAAAAATTGCTTACGATAATAGCGCGGGTATACGGCAGTTGGGGGAATAAAACCGAAATCGCCATCATCAAAAAGGCCGAGATGATCAGCGCTTTCATTACGAGGTAAAGCTCGTCGAGCCGCGCCATCGAACGTTGGCGGACGTACAAACCGCGGTTGAAAAAAACCGCGGCGGTCACGAGACTATAGACCAGGGAGACTTTGAGATAGGTGGCCAGGCCGAAGAATTGGCCGACGGCGGGATCGGACATCGGCTCGCGCAAGAAACCGGCCACCCCCAATATCCTTTCCTGAAATAAGAGGATGACCAAGGTCGAGAGATTGAGCAGTAGGAAATCCACCACCAGTTTGACGACGCCTACGACGCGGTGGTAAATCCTTTGCCCTGCGATGGCGGTCTCAGGAGACATATATTAAAAAACGGCCCCGGCGCCGGTGCACGCGCGGACGCAGACGCCGCATATGTGCTGGTTCGTAATCCGCTTTTTAAAATCGCGCAATTTCTCGAGACAAGAGGCGCGGTCCCAAAGCTCCGGCCCCTCGCCTACGGCGCCCGCCGGGCACGCGAGCCGGCACGCGCCGCAATCGCCGCAACCGCCCGCGGCCGGTTCGTCCGTTTCGAGCGGAGCGTTCGTGAAAACGCTTACCAGCCGCACCGCGGCGCCGAACTGCGGCGTAACGAGCAAGTTGTGGCGGCCTATAAATCCAAGCCCGGCGAGCTGCGCCAGGCGGGGATGGCTTACCGAACCGACGACGCGGTCCCGGTCGACGATTTGCGACGCCGGAACGGCCAACGTCGCATAACCGCGGCTTTCCAAAAACGACGCCAGCCGGCACGCGACGTTGTCGAGGGCGGCGTTTACGACGCGATAATGATAAGCGTATATACGCGTCGGCGCCGTTACGCACGTCGCTACCACGCCCCGCGATAAAAGCACCGCCGCTACAACGGCCCGCGGGAAACCTGCGAACTCGCCCGGTGCGCCGCCGCCCACCGCCGCGACGCCGACGAGCGCCGCGCCGCCGGCCCGGGCTACTTCTTCCACCTCGGACTCAACCAACGGTAAGGACTTCGTCGTCGTCACGGGAAACCGCTCTACCCAACCGTCCCGGCCGCCAGCCGCTGGCGCGCGGCCTCTATTTTTCGCACCGCTTCGGCCGGGATCAACGAGCGGTTGTTGTCGTCGATGGGATAAGAGATGTGCTCGCTCGCGATGCTGATCTCGCGTTCGCCGCCTTTGAAATCGCCGGACGCGGCTTTGCGCAGCTCCTCGAATACGACGTTATCCCACCTGATATTCAACGACGTTATGACGTATCCCGGCTCGAGGTAATTCTGATTCGACTCGTAACCGATTATGAGTTTATCCCTTTCTTTGGCGACAGCGGCGACGTCGGCGTTGGCTAAGCCCGTAGCGGCGAAAATCACCGCGGCACCGTCGTCGAAAAGCTCCCCCGCGAGGGCGCGAACCCGACCGCGTACGACGGGTGCGGCGAAATCGTCGCCGGCATAAACCACGGCCACCGACGACGACGGGTTCTCGGACATAATCCCCTTGCGGTACCCGGCGGCAAGTTCCTCGGTGGAGGCGTCTTTACGGCCCCCCAGGAACGCGTAATTCCCCGCCGGGACCGCGGCCGCGGCGGCCACACCCATCAAGTACCCGGCGTCGGCGGCCGGAAAGCTCAACGACTTAACGTTGGACGCGCCTCTCTCGCCGTCCACGATGACGTAAACTATGTCGGGATATTTTCGGGCCAAGCCGTGGACGTAATCCTCCCATATCGGCGCCGCGACGATTATTACGTCCGCGTCGCCGTCGCTCGCCTCGCGTAGGCACGCGCGACCTTCGGCCTCAGTAACGGGTTCGTAGCTACTAACTCTGGCCGCGACGCCGCTCTCCTCCGCGAAACGCTGGCATCCCCGCCAGACCATGTCGTTTTTTCCCTTATCCCCCAAGCCGCCGGCGTCCATCACTACCGCTACATCGAAGCACTCGGCGTCGCGTGCGCCGCGGCCGCAACCGATCAAGGCCGCAGCCGCGAACGAGACGAAAATTACCTTCGTTAATGTCGACATGTTCGGATACTACCCGCGAAAAAAATCCGTCGTCGGACGGTCGTTTTTTTACCGATTCCGTTCACTTGATACAACCGAATTCGCTAATTATTCGCGCCCGCGCAAGGCGGCAATAGCCGCGCACGCCAGCCAAGGAGTTGAATTTTAATAACGGATAGGTTCCGTGTCAAGGCTTTTCGGCGGGCCGTACGCCGCGGATTTTAACCTAAAAAATACTTGCTTTTAAGTAATCGATTTCATAATATACCAGTAAGAAAGCTAACCTCAAACCAGAAGGAGGAAAGCATGAAATTATCGCGCTTAGTTCTACTGTCAGCCGTACCCTTTATAGCCGCGGGCGCGGCCTTCGGTTACACCATGCCGGAATACGCACCGTACGACGGCCTCATCTCCATCGACCCGGGTGGCTTGCCTCTTGTACCCGAGGCGTTCCACATAAACGTAGGCGCCGGGTACTGGGCGGCTAGTAAAGCCTTCGACAACGACGGCAATAGCACAACCGACGACAAGAAACCCAACGCGCTCCTGGTCCCGCTCGACGTCGGCTACGCGTTCAACGAGCACATTATGGCGGACGTCACGCTTCAAATTCTCAGGCCGAGCTACACGTTGATAGAAGGGTTCGGAACCGAAACCGAAACCGAAAAGACGATTAACGCCATGGGCCTGGGCGACATCTGGGTCAAAGCGCGCGGCCTGTGGGAAACGTCGACCGACTTCTACCTCGGCCCGCGCCTCGCCGTAAAGGTCCCCGTCGGCAAAGTCGACTACGCAGACGAGAAACCGGAACTGGGCGACGACCAAATGGATATCGACGTGGCGCTCGTCGCCGGCAAATACGGCGAATCCACGAAGTTCGTAATGAGCGGCCAGGCCGGCTTCCGCTACCGGATGAAAAAAACCATAACCGTTCCGGGTATCGTCCCCACGTTGGAATACGACTATACGCCGGGTATGATGATATACCTGCACGCCGAACCGGGTATCGCCGTTAGCAGCGACCAGGCGTTCCAGATCTACGTGCCCATCGGGTACGAGATGTCGTTGGAAGACAAGGTCGACTATCCCGCCGCTTGGCCGGAAGAGGTACCCGTGCCCGAAGAATTAGACCACTCGTCCCTATACCTGGGCCTCTACCCGAAATATCAGCTCGACGACCTTAACTCCCTCGGCCTGAAGTTCATGTACCCGGTAATGGGCAACAACTCGCCTCAGGCTATGTACTTCACGCTCACGTACGGCGGATTCATTAATTTGTAGCAGCTCGCGCACGCATTCGTTCTTTCGGGCGGCCTCGCGGCCGCCCTTTTTTTTATGGAATATTACGGAAGCTAACTCGGGCGGACGTATTCGACGCGCAGTTTTCGAAACGTTACAGCCATTAAACGGAGAATCCCACTTAACGCTACTCTTAATCTTAACAAAACGTATCATATATAAGAAAGTTCTTGACATTCGGAAGAGCGTTAGGTATTTTGAAATAATTACGAAATTAATTTATTTAAAATAATCTTATTTCAAAGAGGAGGTTCCGAGGATGGGTCGCATTTTAAAGGTTAACGGGGCGTTCGTTCTTATCCTTGCGTCAGCGCTTTTATGGGCGAATATCGCGTGGGCCGTACCGTGGAACGGTCTCAGCGAAGAGCTCGAGGCGACAGTCACCGAAGAACTCCCCATAATCGAATACGATCCGCTGACGTACGCGCAAATTACGTGCGACGAGTCGTTACCGGAGATATTCGATGTCGCCGCCGTCGGAGAAACTTGGACGTGCGTTAACTGCGGCCACGTAAACCCGCCGGACGCGAAATTCTGCACGGCGTGCGGCACGAAAAAGGGAGAGGAAGCGCCCGGCATAGGGGTATCGGCCGCAAGAGTTTGTCCCAAGTGCGGGTTCGTCAACGAGAAGGAAGCCAATTTCTGCAGCGATTGCGGGTATAACTTCTTCGGAACCGAGGTCGGCGCGGCGGGACTAGAAATGGTCCACGTCCCTGGGAGAGGCTACGTCCCCAAAGGTACGATGATCGACCCGGGCCACGCCAGGACGCGATTATGGGTCACCGGCCTCGTGATGTGGCTCGTAATCGGCCC
>JAZGGY010000215.1:0-2199 GCA_036480675.1 bacterium
CGGCGGCGTACGCGTTGCCCGGCGAGCTCGTCGTCGTTTCGGATAAGGAAGTCCGGCCCGACGAGGCGGCGGGGTTTTATTATTTGGGCACGTGCGCCGCGGGGTATTTGTACAACGGCTCGAGCGCCGCGGTAGGCCGCGCGGCGCCGTTCCGGGTACTGGACCGCGACGCGCAAGCCAAGGATTACTATATCGTCTGGGCGCCGGGACGGGTGGGTGTTGCGCCCGAGGATTTCGAGCATCTCGGCGCGGCCGTTAGGCTTTCGGAGTACGAGATACTGGTCGGCCTCGAGCGGGGCCTGGGCCCGGGCGCCCTCCGCGCCGTCGAGCATAGAATTGAGCTAATTAAGCTCGAGCCGGTCACGCCGGTCGATTGGCGCTACGATGGCGAGGCGCCGCCTAAGAAGAAGGACCCGCGCATCGAGGGGCCGATTGACTCGATAACGGCGGAGGAGTACGCTGGGTATATTAAACAACTCCAGGATTTCAAGTCCCGTTATACCGATACCGGCGGCTTCGACAGGGCGCGCGATTATGTGTTGGGTTTTTTCGTACGCCAGAATCTCGAGACGTCCTTATTTCCTTTTCCCTTCCGTAAGTTAGCTAGATTCCATTATCCCCGGCGTGGTTATATGATAGCCGACTCTAACGACGGTTCTATTAAACGTAGCCGTGATTACGGCTTTACTTGGGAGACGATAATGCCGGTGGCCATTGATGCTAACAAGTGCTCTTTTTGGCTGGATGGCGACAACGGCTTCGTTACCGGCACCAACGGCTTGATGGCTCGGACCGTTAATGGTGGCATTACGTGGAACGTTAAGAGGTTCGGAAAACGGGGAGAGGAAAAGTACTGGACGACTTGCGTGTACTTCGTCACGGCTGACACCGGTTGGATAGCGGGCCGAATATATATAGACAGGATGTCCTCCGGGGATTTTTTAAAGAGGACCGACGATGGCGGCCTCACGTGGACCGACCAGGAGCTTCCGCCGGGTTTTTGCCCACGCATAATGTCTTTTTATGATCCGCAGCGCGGATGGGCCGTCGGGAGCGCAAAAGCATTTTACACCGGCAACGGCGGGAGTACCTGGCGTCGTGTCAAACCCGATTTTTTAGTAGTAGATATCGAGGCCGTAGGGCCGAAGGAAGCATGGGCTGCCATTCAATCTCCCTCGTTGTTGCATACCACGGATGGCGTAAACTGGAAAAAAGTAGACCCGGGGTTTGCGGCCGACTTTAATCACGTCGAATTCCTGGGTTCGAGGCGCGGCTACGCCGCTGGCGGTACTCTCCTCAAGACGAAAGACGGCGGCGTAACGTGGCGCGAAGTTCGGAATGCGCCGCGCGCGCCGCTGACTTTCCTATCGTTCGCCGATAAATTACGCGGTGCCGTCGGTTCGGGCGAAGGGATTTTCCGTACCGACGATGGCGGCGCATCTTTCGTAAATATAACCGATAAAATCGATTTCGACGGCGAGAACGTCATAGGGGAAAGGCGCGGTAACGTGGCTCCCGAGGAGATCGTGATTATTGGCGGCCATCTTGATTCTGTGGCGCCAGGTTCCCAGTTTAACGCGCCGGGCGCCGAGGACAACGCCTCGGGAACGGCTTGCGCTATGGCCGCGGCGCGGGCGTTTCGGAATATGTCGTTTAAGCGAACGGTCCGCTATTTGGCTTTCGGCGGCGAGGAGCGGGGTTTACTAGGAAGTAAGGCTTACGCTAATTATTGCGCCGAAAAGGGCGAGAAGATCGTCGCGGTCCTCAACGCGGATATGGTCTGTTACGACGAGGACGCTGGCGCGCGCGACGATTATACGATCACCTACGACGGTTCCGATTGGTTGTTTAATTATGTAAAACGAGTTGGTATCCTTTATGGCAATCGCTTAATTTACGAGGCTGGGCAAAGTGGTAGCGACCATACGTCGTTTTGGTCGGTCGGTTACGACGCGATTGGTGGTAGGGAGGGTGGTATCGGCGCGGGCGAAGGTTTTGACTATCCCTATTACCACACGACCGAAGACACCCTCGACAAGCTCCACCCGGCCCTCGGCGTACGCTTCGTCCGTGACTATGCGGCGATGTTGGCGCACTTAGCCGGCGTGGGCGACTACCTCTTCGAGCCGGAGCCGCCCGGTAAGGCCGTAACCCCCTTCTCCCGCCCCTTCGCCGTCTACCCGAACCCTTATAGCTTCG
>JAZGGY010000216.1:0-8417 GCA_036480675.1 bacterium
TATTTCGAACAGAGCAAAGGCCGCTATTAAAAATATCGGAACGCCGAGAAAGCGGTTCGTTACGACCTTGTCGATTTTATCGGAAGCGGTGAGCCGTACCGGCGACGGTTCCCGCGACCGTACGGCGTCTCTTGTCAGCCCCGCGATGAAGCCGTAGCGGTAATCGGCTACGGCGACCGCGGCGTCGTCTCCCACGATGCCCTTTAGGTGTTCGGCGACGGCCTCGGCCTTGCTGACGACCGCTGCGCCGCTCGAGGTTTCGTTTACCAGCGCTCGTATCTTTTCGTCGCCCTCGAGGAGTTTAAGCGCGAGCCAACGGCGGCCCAACCCCGGCGGTAGAGTGCCCAGAGCCGCTAACTCCGCAGCAAGTTTTTCGACGTGCGGCTCGATTTCGTGGCCGTAGTTGATGCGCAGCGAGGATACCGGTCGGCCGTGGGCGGCGGCTGTGGCGACGGCGGCCTTGAGCTCGGGGATGCCCCGGCCGGTGGTTCCGACGGTGGGAACCACCGGCGCGCCCAAGAGGTTCGAAATTTCCGTGGCGTCGAGGCGGAGGCTCTTCTCGGCCACGTCGTACATGTTGAGGGCGACGACGACGTTGGCGCCCATCTCGAGGAGCTGCGTCGTGAGGTAGAGGTTGCGCTCGAGGTTGGAGGCGTCCACCACGTCGACGACGACGTCCGGGCGGCCCGTCATTATGTAGTCGCGGGCGACGACTTCGTCCAGCGAATACGCGCCCATGGAATACGTCCCGGGGAGATCGACGACCCGGACCGTCGTACCGTCGTATTCGTAAAAGCCTTCTTTTTTTTCGACGGTTACGCCGGGCCAGTTGCCGACGCGCTGGCGGCCGCCGGTAAGCTTGTTGAACACCGATGTCTTGCCGGCGTTCGGATTACCGGCTAGCGCTATGGTTATTTCCTTCGGCAAAGCGAAACCCGTTTGTTAGGTATGCCTAACAATTAAAGAAAAATTATTAACCGGTGGGGCAAGATTCGTCCGTTTCGCATTCCGGGCGTACGGCATCGGGAGCGGCCGTCGCCAGAACCTTCGCCGCGACGCGGCGGCCCACGGCGATGCGGGAGTTGTTGAAACAAAGCTTAACCGGGCCGTGTCTGTTGTCGAGGACGTAAATGTCGGCGCCGGGGACGAGGCCGAGCGACAGGAGGCGCTGCTTTAAGCCCCGGCCGGCGTCTATCTTGACGACGCGGACCGTCGCGCCGCGGTCGAATTCCAGCAAAGATTTTACTTCCGGCAAGTTAAAACGCCTCCGTTATTTTGAGATGGGGTCGGATTACCGAACCGAACTTAAATATTTAATGCCTGATTTTTAGTGCCGGTTTACGGCGGGTTTTGCGCCGGGTTTTTCCGTCTCGAGTCGACGCCAGCGTATAATCGGCGAGTCGTTCGGCAGTCTCGTCGCTAAGGCCGTGCTCGAGGGCGCAGGCGTCGCGTTCGGCGACGGCGCCGCGGACTCCCAGAACGTCTTCAAGAAACGTTACGAGCGTATTGTGTCGGTTGCGGACCTTGCGGGCTAACCTAATACCCTTGGCGGTGAGGTTTACGCGGCCGTAGCGCGCGCACTCGACGAACCCCTTCTCGATCAGCCGTTGTACCGCCTGCGTGACGGAGGCTTTGGCCACGTTTAAATGTTTCGCGATGGAGGAGACGCGCGCCGGCGGCCCGAGGTCGAATACGGCCTCGAGGTAGTCCTCGAGAGACGGGGTCAGCTTTTTACGAGAAGACGCTACGGAATCCGTTGCCATTGTTAGGTAATCCTAACATATTTCGGCGCGGTTGTCAAGGTTTTACGGTTGTCGTGATGGAAAGCGAGTTGGCGAGCGGGTTGCAAACGTAGCCCTTTTCGCTAATATCACCCGGGAGGTGGTAAAAAAGCCTTGCCCCGGGCGTGAGTTGTACGTATACTAAAAAAGGTCCGAAGAGCGGGGGCGGAGCTGCTACTGGTGGGCAGGCCGGACTTCAAATCCGTGCGGCGGCACTAACCCTGTCGCCGGTGGGTTCGATTCCCACCCGCTCCCCCCAAAATTCCCGCCCGGCCTGGTGCCGGGCGTATTAGTAAACTAGTACGCCGGCAGCATGCGGTAAGTACCGGGTTGCTGGAGGGTAATGGCCGTGGCGGCGGCGCGGCCCGGAGCCCTTGACCTACTGGACCTTATGCTTTATATTTAACCGACGTTAGCGATAAGGCTACCGGAACCTCCACATGATTACGGCGGTGAAGCGTTCATGATAGAGGACATTCTATACTACACGTTGTGGGAAAACCACGTCGCGGATTATTTAAGGGTTTTGGGCGCGGTGGTAGGGGGCGTTATCGTCCTCCGGATCCTAAGATACGTCGTCGTAAGGCGCGTAGCGGCGTGGGCGAAGAAGGCGAACATCCCCGTCGACGACGTCTTCGTAAAAAATATTTCAAAGCCGCTCCTGCCTTTGCTCTACTTGGGTGCGCTGTATTTGGCGCTGGGGTGGTTGACCATAGAACCCGGCGCAGCTCGCGTAATCGAAGTCGTTGCGAAGATTTTACTGACCTTCCTGGGCGGCCGGTTCGTTATCGCGGTACTGGTAAATTCCATAAAATATTATTGGGTAACCAAGAGGGATGACGAGACGCGAGAGCGTACGTTTAGGGCGCTGATGCCCATTATCAAAATAGCGGTATGGATAGTGGCCCTAATCTTCCTGCTCGACAATCTCGGCTTCAAGGTGACGACCGTCGTCGCCGGCCTCGGCATCGGCGGCGTCGCGGTAGCGTTGGCGGCCCAGGCGATATTAAAAGACCTGTTCGGCTACTTCTCGATATTGTTCGACCGGCCTTTCGAGATAGGCGATCTTATCGCCGTGGGTGACAAGAAGGGGACGGTGGAGCACGTCGGCTTAAAGACGACGCGGCTGCGGAGCATTAGCGGCGAGCAGCTCGTTTTCTCCAACGCCGACCTCACCGACTCGCGCGTCCAAAATTACAAACGTATGAAACGGCGCCGGGTAGCGTTCATTATCGACGTAACGTACGAAACGCCGGGGAAGAAATTGAAAGAGATCCCCGGTATAATCGAGAAAATTATCGCCGACGTCAAATACGCGGATTTCGACCGGGCCCACTTCCAATCCTACGGCGATTTTAGCTTAGTCTACGAAATAGTTTATTACGTCCGGGGCAACGACTATCAAAGATATATGGACGTACAACAGCAGATAAACGTCGGGATTTACGAGCAGTTCGCCAAGCGTAAAATCGCATTCGCGTACCCGACGCAGACGGTATACTTACCCAAACGTTAAGTGATCGAGGGGACGAGATGGACCCGGTATTAGTTAAAAATGATATCTATTGGCTCGGCGTCCACGACCCGACGCTCGACGCGTTCGAAGTGGTATTGCCGACGCCGTGGGGGACGACGTACAACTCTTATCTAATTATGGCGGGAAAGCCTACGTTAGTAGAGGCCGTCAAGGTTACGTTTCGCGACGAGTACATCGAGAAATTGAAATCCCTGATCGACCCCCTTAAGATAGAATATCTCATATTGAATCATACCGAGGCGGACCATTCCGGCGCCGTTCCCTGGGTCGTGGAAGTAGCGCCCAACGCCCGGGTCGTGACGTCGAAGGCCGCGAGCCGCCAGATACACCAGCTCTTCCACCTCGAGCGGGAACCGCTGGGTGTGGGCGACGGCGACAGCTTGGAGCTGGGCGACCGCGAGCTTACGTTTATCAGCGCGCCGTTCCTCCATTGGCCCGATACGATGTTTACCTATTCGCCGCGGGACCGCGTCTTGTTTACCTGCGACGCTTTCGGCGTTCATTACTGCGACGAGAATACGGTCTTTGACGACGAGGCCGGCGACTTCGCCGACCCGTACAGATACTACTTCGACAACATTATGCGGCCGTTCAGCGACAAGGTGCGCGCGGCGGTAGATAAAATTGCCGCCCTCGACGTGGACGTAATTTGTACCGGCCACGGCCCGATTTTAAGAACGGACCCCCGTAAATACGTAGAGCTCTATCGTACGTGGAGCGAGGAGACGGCCGAGGGGAGCGTTAAACCAATTGTAGCCGTATTCTATTCCGGCGCTTACGGCAACGTCGCCCAGATGGCCGACCAGATCGCGCGGGGTTTGATCGCCGCGGGCGTCGAGCCGGCGTTGCGGGATGTGGTCACTATAAAAACTGAGGAAGTTTCGGCGGTGCTCGGCGGCGCCGCCGGCCTATTGGTAGGCGTGCCGGCGTTCGCGGACGACGCGCTCGAGCCGGTGGAAAAGGTCTTGGCGGCGGCGGCGGATGTCGTCGGCGGTAAACCGGCGGCGGCGTTCGGGCCGTTCGGTACGACGGGCGAGCCGGTTCAGCGAGTGGAGACCCGCTTGAGGGAAGCAGGAGCGAAGTTAACCAAACCGGCGTTGGCGGTAGACTTCGCACCCGACGAGGAGGTATTCCAGCGATGCCGCGCCTTCGGCCTGGACTTCGCCGCGGCGCTTAAACCGGCGTAGGTGCAAAAGTAAATTAACGACCCGGCCTTGGGCCGGGTTTTTTCAATTTCCGCGACGTCGTCCGCAGCGCGCCGTTCAGAGCAGGCCGATAGTGACTGTAAGGCCGGTGGCGGTAGGTTCGACTTTAACCCGCGACTGCGCTTCCTTGTCGGCGGGCAGGTCCGAGACGTCCCAATCGGCAAGGTGAGCGTCGACGTACGCGTCCATCATCGAGAACGTGAGGATGCCGACGAAGAGCCACCCCCAGAACTCCGTCTCCACAATGTAATAGTTGTGCCTGGCGAGTTTTTCGAGTTTCAATTCCTTGTTAGGTGCCTCGCGGGCTTCGCGCTTGTACCTCCTCGCGACTAGATAGTTATCGACCGCCATGTAGAGAGTCCCAGCCTGGGCGGCTATTATCCCGCCGGCCTTCCAGTACTTACCGTTGTAGATCTGACCCCACCCGGGGACCGCGAACGACCGCCACAACGCCCCCGTAGGCGAGCGCCTTTTACGAGCCAGCGCGAGCTCGGCCAGCGCTGCCGAGTCGTAGTAACCCTCTCCTTCGAGCGGCGCCAACATCATCGCCTCCGCCTTTTTGGCTTCGTCTTCGGCGACGTTGATGTCTACCGCGGCGGCGCCGGTCGCCAGCGCACACATCATTATAACTATAACGGCGCGTCGCATAGTCGCGGTGATATTATCGCAACGAGGGCGGCTCGTCAAGCGATTACGGCCTACGGTGGCCCCGGTCAAGCGGCCGCCGTTGATAACTAAGTCCATTTATGGTAGAATTTACCCAAAAATCGGAGTTCGTATGGCAAAAGAATATTTTCCGGAATTGAATCGTCGGCGCACGCGAGGCGTCAAAAAGAAACCTCGCGTCTCGCGCGTAACGCGAGCGTTATTTTGGGTCTGTTATTGGAGCGGGCTCGTCGCCGTGGGCGTTGGGTTCGGCCTTATGACGGTGCTCTCGCGAGGGTTACCGCCCGTCTCGGGATTGGAGACGTACGAGCCGTCGCTGCCCACCAAGATATACGATCGCAACGGCGGCTTAATAACGTCGTTTCAGGTAGAAAGGCGTTATCTCAAGCCCTACAACGCGTTTCCGCAAGACCTCATTAACGCGTCGCTGGCCATAGAAGACGAACGGTTCTACAAACACCACGGCGTCGACTATATCGGGATATTACGGGCGGCCTGGGCTAACGTCAAAGCCGGACGCATCGTCCAGGGCGGTTCGACCATCACGCAGCAACTGGCCCGTAACTTGTTCCTCACGCTCGAGCGGACGTGGGAAAGGAAGCTCCGGGAGGTCCTGCTCGCCGGTAAGATAGAAGCGGCGTATACCAAGGACGAGATTTTATATTTCTACTTGAACCAGATTTATTACGGCCACAACGCGTACGGTGCCGAGGCCGCGGCGCGCGTATATTTCGACAAACACGTCGAGGATTTAACTTTAACCGAATGCGCCATGCTGGTGGGGTTGCCGAGGTCGCCAGGCAGATTTTCGCCGTACGTCGACCCGGACGAGGCCCTTAAACGGCGCAACACCGTACTGGACAAAATGTACGAGCTGGGCTACGTCGACCGCGGACGCTACGAAAAGGCCCGGGCTACGCCCGTCAAGGTCGCGCCGGTGAAGCGCGACCCGGACTGGGCGCCGTACTTCACGGAGTACGTGCGTCGGATTTTGGTTCGGCGGTACGGCTCGGAACAGGTATTCCGGGCGGGCTTGCGCGTTTACACGACGTTGGACCTGAAATACCAACGGATCGCGGACAAAACGATGGCCTGGGGCTTGACGCGCCTTGAGAAGAACTACGGCAAAAGGTTCGCCCGTTACGACGCTAACTTGACGTTCAAGAAGTTGGAGACGGGCCAGGTCCGGTACGTCAAGGTAACTGATATGACCAAAGCGGTCGCGATATGCGACCTCGGCGGCGGCATAACCGGCACCATGGACATCTCGCCCGCGGTGTGGTCTTTCCCGTTCAAGCCGGCCGACGTCGTTAAAATGGGCGAGGAGATACCGGCCAAGGTGGTGGGCGTTTACACTAAGAAAAAGAAAGTGATGCTGGCCTTCGAGCAAGAGCCATTCTTGCAATGTTCGATGTTGGTCATGGACGCTCCGACCGGCGACGTCCTCGCGATGATCGGCGGCGCCGACTTCGACGAGTCGAAGTTCAACCGTTCGGTCCAGTCGAAGCGTCAACCGGGGTCGGCCTTCAAGGCGTTCCTGTACACGGCGGCCATCGACAATGGCTTCACCCCCGCGGACGTTGTGTTGGATGTACCGTTTCGGATCGAGGCCGACGGCGTCGTGTGGCAGCCGCACAACTATAGTCGTTCGACGTCGGGCCCCATGACCATACGGCGCGCCGTCGAGCAATCGATAAATATCGTCGCGGCCCGCATCATAGACGAGGTGGGGATCGAGACCGTAGTGGATTACGCTCACCGCATGGGCGTAAAGAGCGAACTGGTCCCGGTATACTCGCTGGCCCTGGGCTCCAGCGACGTAACGCTGATGGATATGGTGGACGGGTTCGCCACGCTCGCCAATATGGGCGTACACGTCGAGCCGCGCGTCATAACGCGGGTTGAGGACCGCTACGGAAACGCGCTGGAGGAGTTTCCCATCCGCCGCGAGGTGGTGGTGGGGGAAGATACCTGCAGCATCATGGTAAATTTGTTGGAGGGCGTCATCGACCGGGGGACCGCGTCGCTGGCAAGACGTTACGGCTTCAAGGGGCGCGGCGCCGGGAAGACCGGGACGACCGACGGCGCTGCGGACACTTGGTTCATAGGTTTTGTGCCGGAGGGTTTGGTCGCGGGCGTTTGGGTGGGGCGCGACGACCACGAAACGTTGGGGCACACGGCAACCGGCGAGACGTTCGCCGTCCCCATATGGTCGAAATTTATGAGCGAGGCCCTCGGGGAACGCGGCGACGCAAAGTTCGAGAGTTCCCCCGACGTGGCAGGCGCCCGCGTCTGCGAGGAATCCGGGCTGCTGGCTACGAGTAAATGCACCCGCGTTATATCGGAGTCTTTTTTAAGCGGCACCGTGCCTACGAAATTTTGCGACATGCACGAGCCGGCCGACTGGGCCCTGAAAGACGTTGAGGCCGCTTCGGGAGGGGGGAAGGCGGAGGAGCCGCGACCCGATTTTTAACGGTTCGGCTAACCAATTGGTTGCGACGCGCGACGAGCGATTGATGGCCGAGGCTGTTAAGCTCGGCCGCTTGCGTAAGGGTAGAACCGCGCCGAACCCGGCGGTCGGCGCCGTATTGGCGGCGGGCGACAGGGTTTTGGGAAAAGGTTTTCACGAACGCGCGGGCGCGCCCCACGCCGAGGTAGTCGCGTTGAAGGAGGCGGGGGAGGCGGCGCGGCGTGCGACGCTCTACGTGACGCTTGAGCCGTGCTCCTTCGAGGGTAAGACGCCGGCGTGCGCGCCGGCGGTCGTTAAGGCCGGCGTGAGGAGGGTTGTCGTAGGTACGCTCGACCCCCATCCTCGCGTTGCGGGCGAGGGCGTCGCCGTTTTGGCCAAAGCGGGGCTGCAGGTGGAAGTCGGCGTTCGCGAGCGCGAGTGCCGCCACCTCGTCGAAGATTTCGCGAAGTTCGTGACGACGGGCGTGCCCTGGGTTACGGTTAAGTTCGCGGCTTCGCTGGACGGCAAAATCGCCACCCGCACGGGCGAAGCGGCGTGGATAACGGGAGCGGCCGCGCGCCGGCGCGCTCACCGACTTCGGTTGGAACACGGCGCGGTGGCCGTCGGCGCCGGGACCGTGAGGGCCGACGACCCCCGGTTGACGGTGCGCCTCCGCGGGCACGACGTTTCGGACGGGCCGGTGCGGCTGGTAATTTCTTCTCGCGCCGCTATTCCGTCGGGCGCGCGGCTCTTCGAAGATTCGCCCCGGCCGCCGGTTT
>JAZGGY010000217.1:0-10078 GCA_036480675.1 bacterium
GCGCGGAACCGTCGCCGTTGACGACCTGCACGAGCTGCGCGGCTAAGTTCTAAGGTGGGGCGGATAATCGCAGCGGCGGCTTTAGGTACGTTCTGCCTTGCGGCGGGCGCCGCCGGCGAGTACGAGTTGTTTACGTACGGCGCGCTCGGCGTGGCGGTTGACGTCCCGCCGGGGTACGAGGTGGACGCGGCCCTGCCGGCCGAAAGCGCTACCGCGGCCACGGTTCGCTTGAGTTGGCCCGAGGGGCCGTACGCCGGTTTGGACGCGTTAATAATACGCCGCAAGGCCGCGTACGCGAACGTAGTTATCTGGGCCGGCCTTTACCAGCGCCGGTTGGGGGCGTCGGATTCGTTCGAAGTAGACGGCGAGGCTTTAAAAGAAACCGAGCTCGCCGCGGCGGGCGCGGACGACGGCCTGAGAGGTTCGTACGTCGTCGGGGACGAAGAGGGGAGGCGCCGCCTCGACGTGTTGTTTCTGGCGTCGGCGAAGACATTTTACGTTGTGGAGGTCTCGTACCCGGACGTTGTGGAAAGCCGCCTCGCGGACGCCGCCCAAAAGATGTTGGATACGTTTAAGATATTACCGCCGGTAGAAGATGTGCCATCCGAAGGAAGCGGTAGCACCGATGCCGGGCGGGAGCCGCCGCCGGAGTAAACTCGAGCTATGGTCTGGTTAGCGTCGACAATAATTATCGCGCCTCTGCTGGGCTTCCTAATCGCCATCCTGTGGGGTAGGCGGATGGGCGAGCCCAAGGCCGCGATCGCGCCGGTCGCGGCGCTGGGCGTGTCGTTCGCCGCCGCGATAGCGCTCTTCGTCCGTACCCTGCTGGGATACGGCGGCGATTTCTCCTTCACCTGGTTCCGGGTGGGCGACTTCACGTTGCAGGTCGGCTTCCAGCTCGACCGCTTCGGCGGCATAATGGCCCTCGTCGTCGCGACCGTTTCGTTCATGATCCACATCTACTCGACCGGCTATATGTCCGGCGACAAGCTCTACGGCCGCTATTTCGCGTACCTGAACCTCTTTTCGGCGGCGATGCTCGGGTTAGTTTTGGCCAACAACTTCCTGCAAGCGTTCATCTTCTGGGAACTGGTCGGCCTAACGTCGTACCTCTTGATCGGCTTCTGGTTCGAGAAGCCGGCGGCGGCCAACGCCGGCATGAAGGCGTTCATAACGACGCGGCTGGGCGACGTCGGCCTGTTGGTGGGCATTATACTCATATTCACGTTGACCGGTACGTTCCACTTCGGGACCGTCTTCGGCCTGGTCGAGCACGGCGCGCTGGCGCCGGCGATGGTAACGGCCATAGCTCTTCTCATCTTCGCGGGCGCGGTGGGGAAGTCGGCGCAGATACCGCTGCACGTCTGGCTCCCCGACGCGATGGAGGGCCCGACGCCGGTCAGCGCCCTGATCCACGCCGCGACGATGGTGGCCGCGGGCGTCTACCTCGTCGCGCGCTCGTTCCCCATATTCGTCGCGGCCGCGGGGGCCTCGGAGGTCGTGGCGTACGTGGGGGCGACTACGGCCCTCATGGCCGCGACCATAGCCGTAGTCCAAATAGACATCAAGCGCGTACTGGCGTATTCCACCATAAGCCAGCTCGGTTATATGATGCTCGCGCTGGGGTGCGGCAGCCGGGCCGCGGGGATATTCCATCTCTACACGCACGCGTTCTTCAAGGCGCTTTTGTTTTTGGGCGCCGGCGCCGTCATCCACGCTTGTCACACCAACGATATGCGCGAGATGGGCGGCCTGGGCCGCCGGATGAAGTGGACCGCGGCGACCTTCGTGCTGGGGGCGCTCGCGCTGGCGGGCGTGGCGCCGTTCTCGGGCTTCTTCTCCAAGGACGAGATCGTGGTCGTGGTCGTCGACCACGGCGGTTGGTACCTGGCCTTCGCCGCTTTCTTCACCGTCTTCCTGACGGCGTTCTACATGTTCCGCGCCATATTCATTACCTTCGGCGGCAAAGCGGGGGAAAAGGCGGAGCGCGCCCGTGAGGCGCCCTGGAGTATGTTGGGGCCGATGGTATTCCTCTGCATATTCGCGGTGGTAGCCGGATGGATCGGCATACCGGGGGTAACGAAGGGCTTCGCGTGGTTGGCCGGCTTCGACGTGCCCGGCGAGCACCACGGCCTCAACGTCGGCGCCGCGGGCGCGTCGCTTGCTTTGGCCGCGGGCGGCATCGGGCTGGCGTGGGCTTTGTATAGATTGAAGGTGTATCCGGTCGAAAAGATTTATCGGGCCTTCCGGCCGGTGGCGATTGTGCTCGAGCGCAAGTACTTCTTCGACGACGTGTACGGCTTCCTGTTCGTCAAGGGTACCGTATTCTTCGCGCGGCTGTGGGGCCTGTTCGACAATTACGTAATAGACGGCGCCGTGAACGGCACCGCCCGGCTTACGGTCCTGTTGTCGAAGTTCAAGGGTTGGTTCGACCTCGCCGTCGTGGACGGCGCGGTCAACTTCACCGGCTGGATTACACAAGCCTTCGGTAAAATATTCCGCCGCGTCCAAACGGGCTACGTTCAGGAATATCTAATAGTCCTGGTGTGCGGCGTAATCGCGATACTGGTCGCGGTGCTCGTAATCCTTTAGGGGGGCGGATTGAAGACGTTTCCGTTAAACGGGGCGCACGTGAGGAGGGTCGTCGCGCTCCACCGGGCGACGCGGCCTTGGTGCTACCGGGGTAAAGCTGCCAAAACCGTGCTGCGAGCGTTCTACGACGCGTACGCCAACCGCGACTTCACCGTCGGGACGGCGGCGTTGGAAGAAGAGGACGTAGTAGGCGTTATGTGCGGCGCGACGGACCGGGCGAGGCCGGCGCGGTGGCTGCGGCAGAGGAGGCGGTGGCGTTCGTTCTGGCCCAGGCTCGCGGGCGGGGCGGATATGGCGCTCGGTGGTTGGGACGCCGCGACGTTGGCCCGAGCGGCCGAAGGCTTCGAGAGGCCGGCCTACCTCGTCGCCGCGGCGACGGCGGAAGGATTAGCCGGGGGCGGCCTCGCGGCTCTAAGCGACGCGTTCACGACGGCGGTAGCTTCGCGGGGCGCGACGCACATAGTGGCTCCGGCCACGGCGCCGGACGAACGGCTGGAACGCGCGGGTTTCGAACCGGCCGAGGCCGAGGGCGGCGGAGCGTTGGTTATTTACGTGAAAAAGTTATGACGTTCGCGCGAAAGGAATTAATCGGCGTATTAATAGCTGCGGTTGCGGCGACGGCCGCCGCGGCCGATGACGCTATGCCGTACGAGGAGATAATTTCGGCCGACGCGGGCTGCCGCGAGTACTTCTGGGAAGGGGTCGACGCGCTCGGCGGCGGCAAGATGAAGGACGCGCGAGACAAGCTGAATAACGCGGTCAAGGAGGACGCCGATTGTTTCCTGGCGTACTTGCTGCTGAGCCAGCTCGAGTACGTCGAGGGCAACGACGAGAAGTCCACTGAGTACTTACAACGGGTCGCGGCCGAACCGCCGGAGTTGTCCGCGCTGTACGAAGAGGTCGCCGCGGCGCTGCGCGCCGACGACTACGAAGCCGTTGCGTCGCAAGCGGAGAAGCTGGTGGCGGCGTACCCCCAGACGATTCGAGCTATAGCGGCCCTTCACCTGCTCGGGCGCGCGCGGTACCATTTGGGGCGCCGGGCGGAAGCCGCGTTGACGTTGAAAGCGGCCTATATGTACTCGGACCTCGCGCCGGGCACGGTGCCGGCGTACGGTTCGGAGGCCGAGGCGGAAGAATTGGAGGAATTCGCGGGCGTGCGTTAACGGCGGGCCCGCGCGTACATATTGTTTAGGAGGCTATGGCAATGGCGTTTCCTATTTTAACTGCAACCGTCTTTACGCCGGTCGTGGGGATGGTGGTGATCTTACTACTGCCCGAGCGGTGGGTGACCGGCATCCGGGCCGTGGGCGTCGCTTTCACCGCCGCGACGTTGGGTTTCTCGGTGTGGGCGCTCGCCGCATTCGACCCGGGTATAACGGGCGCGATGCAGTTCGAGGAATTGCACCGGTGGATCCCGTCGGTAAATATTTTCTATCATCTCGGCGTCGACGGCCTCTCGATGCCGCTGCTTATTCTTACTACGCTGTTGTCGTTGTTAGCCGCCATCGCCTCTTTCTCTATAAAGGAACGGATCAAGGAATATTACGCGCTGTATTTATTGCTCGTGGCCGGGATGCTGGGCGTCTTCGTCTCGCTCGACCTCTTCCTGTTCTACGTCTTCTGGGAAGTCATGCTGGTGCCGATGTACTTCCTCATCGGCATGTGGGGGGGAGAAAGGCGCGAGTACGCCGCCATAAAGTTCTTCCTCTACACGTTGCTGGGAAGCGTCATAATGCTCTTGGGGATATTGGCGCTGTACTTCACCGCCCAGCCCCACACCTTCGACATGCTCGAGCTTATGCGGCAGCAGGGGACCTTCCTGCGGACGTTCCAGATAGTCGTATTCATGGCGTTCTTCGTGGGCTTCGCGATAAAGGTGCCGGTCTTCCCCTTCCACACGTGGCTGCCCGACGCCCACGTCGAGGCGCCCACGGCGATATCGGTATTGCTGGCGGGCGTGCTATTGAAGATGGGCGGCTACGGCCTGCTCCGCGTTTCGTTCCCGATACTACCGCAGGGCGCCCACTGGTTCGCCTGGCCGCTGGCGATATTGGGCGTGATAAACATCGTGTACGGCTCGCTGGTCGCCATGGCCCAGAAAGACCTCAAGAAGCTCATCGCGTACTCGTCGGTAGCGCACATGGGTTTCGTGCTTCTGGGCGCGGCGGCCATGACGCCGACGGGTCTCAACGGCGCCGTGATGCAGATGGTCTGCCACGGCATCATTACGGGCGCGTTGTTCCTCTTGGTGGGCGTCCTCTACGACCGCGCCCACGTCCGCGAAATCGACGCCTTCTCGGGCCTCGCCGTCCGCGTGCCGGTGTACTTCGGCATCATGTCGTTTACGATGTTCGCTTCTCTCGGATTACCCGGTCTCGCCGGGTTCGTGCCGGAATTTTTATCGCTCGCCGGGGCCTTCCCGGTCTTCCCGGTGCTGGTCATCATCTCGGGCGTCGGCATAGTCATAACCGCGGCTTACTTCCTGTGGACCATACGGCGCATGTTCCTGGGTAAATTAACGCCGCGGTGGGATAATTTACCCGACATCAACTTCCGCGAACTCGTGACGGTGGTGCCGCTCATGATCCTCATGGTCCTCATCGGCGTCTATCCGTCGGTTTTAATAAAATTAATGAACCCGGCTCTCACCGAGCTCTCGCGCATTATGGCGGCCTTCAAGTAGCCGGCCGCGCATTATGGAATACGACTGGCTTAGTCTCTTACCCCATTTAATACTCGCCGGCGGCGCGGTATCGCTGGTGGCGGCGGGCGCGGCGTCGCGGCGCTTCGCCGGCGCCGTGGCGCCCTATTTCACCGTCGCGGTAGCGGCGGCCACGGCCGCCGCGGCGTTGATGCTGTGGCGCGAGCCGGCGTCGTCGTGGTTCGGCGCGCTTACCGTCGACCCGTTCTTCGTTATCTTCGCCGTCATCTTTGCCGCGACGCTCGCGCTCGTGGCGCTGTTGTCGGCGCGGTACGCGCCGCTCGACGATAGCGACCGGCCCGAGTATTACGCCCTCCTCATGATGGTGACGTGCGCCGTGACGTTTATGGCGTCGGCGACCAACCTCGTCCTAATCTACGTGGCGATCGAGTTCTCCAGCATACTTTCCTACATCCTCGTCGGGTACGTCCGCGGCGACCGGCTCTCGGGCGAGGCCGGCCTGAAGTACTTCCTCTACGGCGCGGCCGCTTCCGCGGTGATGTTGTTGGGGTTCGGGCTCCTATACGCCATGACCGGCGCTACGGACCTGGCGGCTATAGCGGCGAATTTGCCGCACATGGGGCGCTCGTTCGAGACGTGGGGGTACGTTACGATGGTCACGCCGTCGGGCGGGGCCGCGTCGACGCTTTCGCCGGTGTTTATCTTCCTGGCGTTCGCGCTTATACTCGTCGGCTTGGGTTACAAAATTTCGGCGGTCCCCTTCCATATGTGGGCGCCGGACGCGTACCAGGGGGCGCCCACGCCCGTCGCGGCCTTCCTTTCGGTGGCGTCGAAGGCGTCGGGGTTCGCCGTCATATTGCGCCTGGTGCTGACGCTGCACGGCGCGCTCGACTTGGTATACGGCGGGTGGACCAAATACTTAGCGGCGCTGGCGGTGGCGTCGATGGTCTTCGGCGTCGTCGTCGGCATCGTACAGACGGACGTGCGGCGGCTGTTGGCGTATTCGTCGATCGCCCACGCCGGTTTCGCGTTGTTGGGAATCGTCGCCGATACTCAACTCGGCTTTGCATCGGTCATCGTATATCTCGCGCTTTACGCGGCTATGAATATCGGCGCTTTCGGCACGGTGGCGGTCATAGGCCACGTTACCGGCGGCTACGACTTGAAGGATTACGCCGGCATGGGGCGGCGGCACCCGGTACTCGCCGCGGCCCTTGCGGTCTTCCTGCTCGCGCTGGCCGGGATTCCGCCGTTGTCCGGCTTTTTCGCGAAGTTCTACGTATTGGCGGCGCTAATCGCCCGGGACTATATTTTCCTGGCGGTAGTCGCCATTTTAGCCAGCGTCGTCGCGCTTTTCCTGTACGCGCGCGTGCTCAAGCCGATGTATTTTGAAAAGGCGGAGGGCAAAGACGTCCGGCGGTTTTCGCCGGCGGCGGCGGTAGCGCTCGTAATATGTTTCCTATTCACGTTGCTCTTGGGCGTTTGGCCGCAACTTCTCGTGGCGTGGGCCAAGGCGGCGGTAATACCCCTTTTACCCAGGATATAGTTTTCGCTTTATCGTACCCACGTGACCCCGGTGGTGAGCCGGGGTTTTTCGCGCCTTTCTCAAGGCGTTGATTTAGGGGGCGGTTTCTGATAAAATTCAAATTAATAAGGATGTAAACGCTATGTTTAAACGCGATTTTACGTTGATGATATGTTCGCATTCGTCGGGGCGAACGCGGTCGGTCCATTTATCGCGGCGGGTTATCGCGGCGATAGCGATATTCTTATGCAGCCTCGCCGTAAGTGTGGGCGGCGTCGCGGTGACGTTGTATTACAATTACGGCGCTATGGACCGCGCCGTCCGGCCTACGTTCGACCGGAACCGCCGATTGACGGCTGAGAACCGCCACCTTGGCGGAGAGATGGGGCGGCGCGACAAGGTCATATCTAATTTGAGTTTCCGACTTCAAAAGGAGCGCGACGATTACGCGCTCCGATTGGAGGAGCTCGACGCGGCGTTGAAGAAGCTCGATAAATTCTACACCGACCTCAGGATAATGGCGGGATTTAAGCTCGACGCCGAATCGGCCAAGAAGCTCAGCGCCGGGGGCCCGACGATAAGCGAGGCCGAGTATTTCGATTCGCTTTACAAGCTGGACGAAGAACGTTTCCGCGCCGAAGCCCGGGGGCACGAGCGAACGTTGCGTACCTATTGCGTCAGTCGCGAAAAGGAATTTCTAGTCCTTCGGCGCCTGCTGGAACGTCGCAAGTCTCTCTTGGCGGACGTTCCCGATATGCCGCCGGTGAAGGGTATCATAACGTCGTACTTCGGCGCGCGGCGTTGGCGCGGCCGCATCCACGGCGGGTTGGACATCGCTGCGCCGCGCGGTACGCCGGTGCGAGCTCCGGCCGAGGGGGTGGTGGTGGTTGCGGGCCCGTATCCGTACTATGGGAACGTGGTTTTCCTCGACCACGGCGGCGGTTTCTCGACGCGCTACGGCCACCTCGCGAAGGCGGACGTCAAGGTCGGCGACCGCCTCGAACGGGGCGACTTAATAGGGCGGGTGGGTGCCACAGGCCTCGCTACCGGCAGCCACGTCCACTACGAAGTCCGCGTCAACAACGTCCCGGTCGACCCGTACAACTACCTCGACGCCAAGTTGCCGGTTCACATCGTTGACGGCAGCAAGCTTAAAGTGATCGCGATTCCCGACGACGCCGACTTGCTTATCCCGGACGAGGTTTTCGAGGCGTACGAGAAGAAAGCCTCGGCCGAAGCGGCGAAGGTTCCCGTTGAGAAAGTTCGCGAAGAAGGCGGAACCGAATAAATGAAGGCTAAAGTTGCGTTGACCGTAGGCGGCCTCGACCCTTCGGGCGGCGCCGGGATAACTGCGGACGTCGTTACTTTTTCGGTTATCGGCGTGCACGGCGCCGCAGTCGCGACCGCTCTTACGTACCAGAACACGCGCGGCGTCTACGGGTTTTGGACCGTCAGCGAGCGCGACCTGCGGGCGCAAATGGACGCTGTCTTAGACGACGTCGACGTGGCCGCGGTGAAACTCGGGATGTTGGCTTCCGACCGCCTAGCGCACGAGCTGGGGCCGTACTTGTCCAGGTTTAAGGGAGAGAGCGTCCCGGTAGTGTTCGACCCGGTAATGAATGCCGGCGCGGGCCAACCGCTCTACGAGGGCGTACCCGAGAAGACGTTCGCGGATGTTATCTTGCCGCATGCGTCGCTTGCGACCCCGAATAGCGTAGAGCTCGCGTACCTAGTCGACGACGAGCCGGCGCAAAACCAAGGTGAGTTGCGGACGCAGGTGCGCGTGTTCCACGGCCGGTACGGCTTGTCGGTCTTGGCCACGGGAGGCCACGTTAGCGGTAAAGCGGACGTGGTAGACGTTCTCTTTACGGGCGCGGATATGCGGGAGTACCGCCGAGCCCGCGTGGAAGGGCCCATCCACGGGACCGGTTGTCTGGTCGCGGCCGCGGTAACAGCCTATTTGGCTTCCGGTATGGACGTTCTGGAAGCGTTCGAACGCGCGGAGGAATACGTAAACGCCGCGGTAACGGGCGCCGTCGCGGTCGGGAAGGGGGCCGCGGTACCGGGCCGGACGGCGGCTGTGTTCGGCGACGCCGAGCGTTGGCGCGTGTACAATAACTTACTCCGCGCTGTCAACGTTTTCGAGGCGGCGAGCGGTACTTATAAACTGATTCCCGAGGTCGGGACTAATATCGCGTACGCGTTACCGGACGCGCGTTCGGGGGACGAGGTTTGCGCCGTGTCCGGGCGGATCGCGCGGGTAGGCGCCGCGGTTCGGGCGTGCGGGACGCCGGCGTTCGGCGCCAGCGGCCATATGGCGCGTGCCGTTCTGGCGGCGATGAAACACGACGCGTCGGCTCGAGCCGGCATGAACGTCCGGTTCGGCGACGACGTGCTCGCCGCGTGCTCGGAGCTCAAATATCGCGGGGCGGGTTTCGACCGGGCCCGCGAGCCGGCGGAGTTCGCCGGCGACGAGGGGCGGACGGTACAGTGGGGCGTCGACGAGGCGGTGGCGGGCGTCGGTATGGTCCCCGAGATAATATTCGACCGGGGCGCCGTCGGCAAAGAACCTATGGTGCGTATATTCGGCCGGGACGCGATGGAAGTTGTCCGGAGGGCTGTCGCGATATCCCGGCGCCTTTAGTCGGAGGAGGGCCGGCGAGTGCGAAGCGCCGTCGTGATTTTATTGATAGCGGCCCTGTCGTCGTGCGGCCGGCCCGAGAAGCGCCCGCCGGCGCGGCCGGTATACACGCCGGCAAAGACCCTGTATAACTTCAAGTTGGCGTACAACGCGCCGGATTACGGGACGTACGAGGCGCTTTTCTCTCCGGAGAAGTTCACTTTGAAGGTTCAGGAGCCGCCGCCCGGGTTCCCCGGGGAATGGGGTAGACTCGAGGAAATGGAAGCCACGAGGGCGCTATTCGACGACGCGTATCACGTTTTGTTGGAAATAGAGACGGTACCGGGATTAGTGGGAATGCCGCCGGCCGCGGCGACCGAATTCACGACCAAACCCCTCGACGTCCGCGTACGCGTATGGCGCGAGCCGGCGTATTGTTTTTACGCGCGGGGTAAAGTCACCTTCGGCCTTACCCGGCCGGACGCGTCGACCCCCTGGTTGGTCGCAGAATTGACGGACGGTACCGGCGCTTCGTACGCCGACGTCGCCGCGAACGAACAGACCTTCCCCTGTTCGTGGGCCGCTATTAAGTGGCATTATTTAAGTCGCAAGCGAGAGGAAGATGCGCGGCATTAATTGGGTAGACGCTCTATTGGCGGTGATCGTCGTCGTCAATTGC
>JAZGGY010000218.1:0-6020 GCA_036480675.1 bacterium
AGGCCGGCGAGCTCCAGGCGGTCGGCGGTATCGCCGGCCCGCGCGACGAGCTCCTCGAGCGCCTTGGCCTGGTTTTTGTAATCGTTGCCGGCGGCGTAGAGGTCGGCCAGCGCGCGCCAAGTCTTAAGATTATTGGGGTCGGCCCGCACCGCGTCTTCGTACGCGGTGACGGCTCGCGCCCGCTCGCCGAGCTTCTCTGCCAGGAAAGCGACCTTGTAGGATAGCTCCGCCGACTTCCCGACCACGGCCTGAAGGCGGCCGTAATAGTCGAGGGCGGCGCGCTCGTCGCCGGCGCCCTCGTGGGCTTCGGCCAGGCCGCGGAGGGCATCCGCGTTGGCGGCGTCGAGGGCGAGGGCGCGCTCGAACGCGGCGACGGCGTCGCCCCACTCCCGGGCGGCGAGGGCCGTTTGGCCGTCGTAGAGCAGCTCGCCCAGGTCCCCGCCCGGCTGGGCCGTCGCGGGGAAACATATAAAAGCCGCGGCCGCGAGTACCGAGGCCGCCCTACGGATCCACCTAAATACTATACCCGTTAACATATTTTTGCCGAAGGCGGGACTCGAACCCGCACGAAGTAATCCTTCACTAGATCCTGAATCTAGCGCGTCTACCAATTCCGCCACTTCGGCCCGGCCGTCTTTAAATTATATAGGGCCGGCGCGGCAAAGTCAAGTTATTAACGGAAAGCGCCGCAGTCCTTGCTTTTCTGGCGCCGGTGTGATATTAATTTACGTTTTGGGAACGGCCTAACCTCCCAATAAGGCAGGGTGACATATGCGTTACGTTTTAATAATTCTCTCGGCCGCGGCGCCGGCGTCCGCGATAGTGCTGGGGCTGGCCGTGGACGGCGGATTCGGCATGCCGGTGGGTGACTACGGCGAGATCGTGGGGGCTTCCGCGGTGGTAGACGGCCGCGCCGTCATATGCCTTACGCCCAACCTCAGCCTCACGGCCGGCGCCGCCTATCGCATAAAACACAACCCCAAAGACTTCGAGGGTGCCGACGTCGCGAGCTACGACGTCATTCCCATCCTTCTCGGCGCGAACTACCGCTTCGACTACCTCCCGGTTATGCCGTACGTCGGCGGCGGCGCCGCGGCGGCCGTCTCCAAGGCGACCGTGCCGGCCGCGGCGGGGCCCGAAGAATACAAAGCCACCCGCCTGGGCGCCTTCGCCGAAGGCGGGATGGAATACTACCTCGCCGAAAACTTCGGCCTCGACTTGCGCGGCCGGTTCATAGCGACCCTGGGCGGCGACGCCGTCACGTACAAGGACGCCCCGGTAGAAGCCGACAACTACATGGCGTTCGACGCTTTGGTCGGCTTATTTTTCTATCCGTAGCCCGCGCCGGTTTGGCCTTGATTTAGCGCCGGGCGTATGTTAGCTTGCCGCGTTAGCGTCGGCAGCTGCCGCCGATTCGCATATGAACGAAAAAAAGGAAATCGAACTTTATATTCGCGTTGACGGCGTCGAACACGGCCCCCTCACCGCCGACGAGATCAAGGCCTGGGTCGACGACGGCAAGTTTCGCCGAACGGACTTCATCCGGATGGCGGACAAGAAGGCCTGGGTCAAGGCCGAGAACCTGGCCCACCTCAAAGGGCTCTTCGACGAGGCGCGCGAGAAGAGTGAGCGCGGCGCCTTCGCCACGTGGCTCGGCAACGTCCGGGAGGGCAAGCCGCCCATAGTGCTCACGCCCGTAGGCCGCGCCGAGGAGGAGAAGCGCATCGCCGCCGAGCGCGAAACCCTTGCCGAGGACCGGGCCGCGCTCGAGGAACAGGAGAAAGAGCTCCGCGACCAGCTCGAGAAGACCATCGCCGGGCGCGAAGAAGAGCTCGCGCGGCTGGAGGCCGAGCGGGAGGAAGAGCGCAAGCGCCTGGAGGCCGAGCGCGACGAGGAGGTTAGGCGCCTCGCCGCCGAGCGCGACGCCGAACGGCAGCGGCTCATCACCCAGTACGAAGAAGAGGTAAAGGACGCCAAGGAGGAGCGCGACGGCGAGGTCTCGCGGCTTTCCTCCGAGCGCGAGCGACTCGACGCCGAGCGCGTCCGCCTGGCCGACGAGGAGCGCGAGCTCGCGACGATGGGCAAGGCCATCAAAAGGCGCCGGCGCCTGCCCTTCTTCGTGGCCGGCGCGGTGGTGCTGCTGGCGATACTTATAGGCGCGCCGTCGTACTACTTCTTCATCTACAAACCCGGCCGCGAGATAGCCGCCAAGCTGGCGCGCATCTCGGACCTCGAGCGCAAAATAGACGACCTCACCACCCAGTACGAGGTGGCGCTGGCCGCGGGCGACAGGGCCAAGGCCGAGGAGATCGCGGAAGAGATCGAAAAGGCGCGCAAAGAGAAAGAAAGGCTGGCGGAAGAAGTCCCCGAGAAGAGGATGCCTACCTCGCGCGGCAAGGCCAAGCTCGCCGGCCTGCTGCGGGCGGAGGGCGGCGGCGCCGAGGACCCGGCGCGCTCCGGCGGCGCCGTTACCAGCGGCCTGGGCGGCGCTATGGGCGGCGTCCGCTCCACGTACAGCCGCGAGCTCGGCCGGACCCCCGGCCTTGAGGGCCACGTCATCGTGAGGATAAAGGTGGCCGCGGACGGGACCGTGACCGGCGCCAACGTCGTCTCCTCCACCATCGGCAACTCCGCGGTGGAGAGCGCCGTAACTGCCGCGGCCCGCCGCGCGCGCTTCCGCCCCGCCGCCGGCGACACCTCCCTCACCTACAAGTTCGACTTCTCGCCGTAGAAACCAAAACACAGAAGGTAAACTAATTATGGCAAAAAAAGGCCGCACAATATATTGCGCCGGTCCTTTGTTCAATGAACTAGAACGAAAGGAAATGAAAAGAATATCAGATAGTTTGGAAAAAGCCGGTTTCCGGACTTTCTTACCCCAAAGGGATGGTTTAAGGTTAAACGAACTGCTTAAAGTAGCCATGGGGAGCACATACAATTTAAGCGATATAATTTTCGTTTTCCAAAAAGCCATATTCGAATTAGACGCGTACCAAGTACTAAAAAAATGCGACGGGTTAGTCCTAAATATAAACGGCCGGGTACCGGACGAAGGAGCGATAGTAGAAGGGGCATGGGCTTGGTTGGCGAATAAACCTCTTATAATATATAAAAGCGATGAAAGGTCACTTATGAGAGGTTTGGACAATCCATTAGTCATAGGGCTAAACGAATTCACGATAGCTACAAAAATAAAAAACATACCAGAGAAGTTAAAAGAAAGATTTAAATCTAACCTAAAGGAATATTATGAATTCCCGGTAGGAGTCAGGGGAGTAATAGGGAGAGGTGAAAAAATTTATAAAGCTATGGCGGGTAAGAATAATTACAAAAAGATTTTCAAATTATTAACGGGAATTTACATACGGGGAGAGAAAGAAAATGCCGAAAAAAAAGAAAACAAGACGGGAGATACTAGAAAAGTACGAAAAAAATTACGTACGGCAAAAGCACGGAACACTTAGTAAAAATACGAAGGGAAGGGAAATAATAGAAAAGGAAGACGAATACCGCCTTCCGTTCGAAAGAGACTGCCATAGAATCTTGCATTCGGAGCCATTCAGGAGGTTGAGACATAAAACCCAAGTATTTTATAAACCCAAGAACGACCATATATGCACAAGGCTCGACCACAGTTTATACCTTGCTTCTATAGCAACCACCATAGCACGTAATATCGGCGCCAACATAGATTTAGTTTACGCAATATCCCTCGGGCACGACCTAGGTCACGCACCTTTTGGGCATACAGGAGAAAAAATATTAACGCAATTAGTATCCGACGACAAAAAAGGTCCTGGGGATTTCGTTTTTAAACATGAATTGCATAGTCTAAGGGTCGTTGATTATCTAGCAAAACTACCGCCGCGCGAAGGCCCGGGACTCAATCTAAGTTTTGAAGTCAGAGACGGCATAGTGTCCCATTACGGCGAAGGTTATCCTACTAAAATCGAACCTAATTTTTCTAAAAGAAGTAGCGAATTACCGGAAACTATCGTCGGGGAATCTTTGCCCGCTACTATCGAAGGTTGTATCGTGCGTTTAACCGACAAGATTGCCTACTTAGGACGTGATATTGAGGACGCGGATACGGCGAATTTAATCGATATAGGAGACAATTCGATAACTGAACTTAAGGAACTTAAATCTTTTTTCGGAGAGATAAGTAACCGTGAGATCATAACTAGACTAACAAGGAATATTATTGATAACGCGAGTTTGGATTCGCCTAATATTGGGTTCGATGCCGCACATAGCGAAGCTTTAAAAAAATTATACGATTTTTCTGTTAAATTTATTTACGATCACGAAAAGCTAAATAATTACAAAATATTCGCCGAATTTATTCTTCAAAACCTTTACAAATTTTGCAAATCACATATCGAAGATGCTGGGCACGAAAACCTATCTAGACCCTATACCGAGAAGAACGGATATTACTTACTAGAAATACTACACGAATTTTATAGTTATACTTATCGAGTACCCATTGTGCCTTGGCGCGCAAACGTTGACTTCATAGCGGGTATGACTGATAACTTCGCTATTTCAGCCTTCCAAGAAATATCTATACCTCAAGATATTATATAAACAGCAATAATAATAAAACCCGGCCTCCCGGCCGGGTTTTTTTCGCCCCAACGTCAGCCGGGATTATTTAAACATCGCCTTCACGCGGCCCAGGGAGGCGGGAGCCACGCCCGGGGCATACGAAAACGAGAGGCGGGCGTTGTATCCCCAGTTGTCGACGCTCCCCGTCTCGGCGGAGCTGGTTCTACCGAAGCAGCGGTGGTACGTGGTCATCTCGCCGCAGTACAGCCCCGCGCCGTCGCCCGAGCTGCTCTCGTACGTTATCTCCAGGATGAGGTTGTCGACGTTGTTGTAGGAGAACGTCGTCGCCATCGGGACCGGATAGAAGCCGCTACGCCGCGGCAGATTGTAGCTCGAGAAGGAAGCCACGAGCGCGGGGGTGTTGCCGCCGTAGTTGTTTTGGAAGTTGGTCGTCAAAGCCGACAGGCCCGTGTGGCAGAGGTAGAACTTCGCGCCGACGTACGTGCTCGTCGCGCCCGAGCTCTTCTGCAGCTCGAACTCGTTCACCGTGCCGGCGTAGTCGATGGCCTCCCGGTCGAAGAGCATCTGGAAGCGGCAGCCGCTCGAGAAGGCCATGGGCCACCACGGGAACAGGTTCTGCGTCGAGCCGTTGTCGACCGTAACCTGAACGCCGGTGGCTCCCGCCGCGGCGGCAAAAGCCGCGAGCGCCGTAAATGAGATTATTAATAGAGCCGACTTTTTCATATCAATATCTCCTCGTTTCCCGTAACGCCGGATTATTCCTCCGCTCAGTATAAGACGTATTCCCGCGCGACGCTACGTAAAAGGCCCCTGTAAAAAAACCCGGCCTTGCGGCCGGGTTTCTAGAACGTCCCCTTGCAGATCTACCCGGTTTTCGCGGGAGGGGGCGTTTTGTTGTTATTTTTCTTCGCCTCGCGCGCGGCCTCGGTCTCCGCGAGGGTCCGTTTGCCGAAGCGCGAGTAGACGACGGCGCCCATGCCGATCCCGGAGGCGGCGATGAAGATTATCTTGCCGACGCCGGCGAATACGCCGCCGATCGTCTCCATCGGGCCGCCCGGCAGCGCGATTATGTCGCCCAGGAGCGCGGCGCCGTGCAGCAGGAGCAGGCCGATGAAGACCTGGAACATGACGTGCTTCTCGCCGACCAGCCGGCCGCCGATTACCCGCGCCATCGCGACGTAACCGACGAACACCGCCACGACGGCGGCGAGTATCACTATGGGAATCAACGGGATCCCGATAATGGAAACCGCCATGAAAACCAGCGCCACCGGCAACAGGATCATTATCCCTACGCCCAGCAGCGCCGAGCGCGGGAAGTCGCCGTCGAGGTGCTCGTCGATGCGGCCGAACTGGCGGGGCAGGAACACCGTGAGCAAGAGCGCGACCAACATCAGGAAGCCGAAAAAGACGACCTCCTTCACCACTTCCACGATCCGTTTGGAGAA
>JAZGGY010000219.1:0-5461 GCA_036480675.1 bacterium
CTGGAACCGGACCGACGTCCCGCCGGGGGTATTGGCGTTCCAATATATGCGGCCCCAGGCGGGCGAGCCGCCGGTATCGAGAATGGAAGAGTCAAGCGCGCCCAGGCTCCGGTGGCCGTAGGTGACGTTCCACCAGTCGGCGGAGCCGGCGTCGAGCGCCGAGCTCACGATGTCCAAGATTTCGTCCTCGTCGACGTCGTCGACCCAAATGCTCGAGGCGCCGTTGTAGCCGGTAGCTATCCTGCCCCGCGTGAAGTTCTCTTGGCCGTCGTTCTGCCACCAGTCAAGGGTATCGCCGAGCTGGGCCGTACTCAGGACGTCTATGTCGCCGTCGAGGTCGGCGTCGAAGCCGACTACGTCGTACGCGCCGTTATAATTACTGGCGATGTTGCGCCGGGTAAAGGTGGGCGGCGAGCCGCCGCGGTTCTCCCACCAATCGACGGAATCGGAACCTATGGCCGCGGAGAGGATGTCGTTGCGGCCGTCGCCGTTAACGTCGACGACGTACGAGTTCCGGGAGCCGTTGTAACCGGTGATCAACGTGTGCCGCCTGAACGTCGGCGGCGAGCCGCCGCGGTTCTCCCACCAATCGAGGAAGTTGCCGAACTCGCTGGAGATGACGAAGTCGGGCCGGCCGTCGCCGTTGAGGTCGCCGGTGCCGAGGGGGGCGTTGTTGGGGCCCTGGTAGCCCGTGCGGATAACGCGCTCGGTGAAGTTCTGAAGGCCGTCGTTCTGGTACCATCGGAGGTCCGTAACCTGGACGCCGCCCGCCACGATGTCCATATCGCCGTCTTGGTCGAAGTCGGCGCAGCCGGTCCCGTCGACCTGGTTGAAATATTTGGAAATGAGATGTTGATTCCATTCCCCGGAGCGGTCGTTCTCGTACCAGTATATGTATCGGTCGTCGGTATAAATGATGTCCGCCCACCCGTCGCGGTTCAGGTCGAAGACGTGAAACGAGGGCCACTCGTAGTCCAGTATCACCTTGGGGGTGGCGGCGAATTCGCCCCCGCCGAGGTTTCTATACCAAACCACGCCGGAGTTATGGCCGCCGACGACTATGTCGGGTCGGTCGTCGCCGTCGACGTCACCGGTCTGGGCCGCGTAGAGCTCGCGGCGGTCGCCGACGTGGTGCCGAAGGCCGGGGAACCTCGGCCCGAGTCCTAAAATAAGGCAACCGGGGTCCAGGTAATTGATTTTATTGGATTCCCAAAAGCGGTTGCCCCATGTACCCACCGGCCCTTCGACGCCCGGGCCGCCGGCCCAATTGGTTTGGCGACGAGTGGTGGCCGGCCATGCCGCGGCCACGCAAATCAAAACCAACGCCGCAACGAAAAACTGTTTCTTCACGTTAAAACCTCCTTCATCCGGTCGTCTTCGACCTTAAACCTACTATAATTATACCCGATAAATACGACCCGGTCAAAAATGCAGGTTAAAAACCGCGAAAACCCTTACGCTGCCGGGCATAATTAACGACGTCGGCGGCCCGGAACGTCCCCGGGCGCCGCGGCGTTCGCGAATTTCTTCTCTCCTTGACAACGGCCCCATTCACGTTTAGAATGATAAACGTACGATCGCCACTACGCTCCGGGAACGCAAGGAGACGCCGAAATAAAATACCTAACGTACGCCGGAATATGCGCTTTGGCCGCGAGCGCCGCGCTCGCGGTCGCGCCGGACGCGGTAACGGCGGGCCGCGGTACGTCCGGGAGCGCGCCGGCAGCCGACGGCTTCGGCGCCGTCATCAGCTCGTTTCGGATGACGGGCGTGGCCAAGCCGTACGCCCTCGGCATCTACCGCGACTCGTCGTACGTCTACGGCCTGATACACGGCTCGAGCCAAAATTACCTCTACCGCTTCACCGCGGCCGGCGCCCGCGTAAGCTCGTACGTCTTAAACGGGACGTCGACGCCGCGCGATTCGTCCCCCGCCCACGTCGGCGCCGGGTATCTGGCGTTCGTGGACGCGACGAAGCGACACCTGCTCGTCTTCCCCGTAACGGGCGGCTCGGCGGTGACGTCGTTTCCGGTAGCGGGCGCTTCGTTCCCGCTCAACTGCTTCTGGGACGGCACCTATTACTACGTCAACGGCCCGTCCGACCTCGGCAAATTCAATCGCTACCGGGAAACCGGCGCGGCCGAAGGTACGTGGACATGCGCCGGCTGGCCCGACGGCATGACGTACTGCGGCGGCGCCGCCTACGCCGACTACGGCAACAACGCCCCCGGGCCGTACTTCGTCGCCAGCTCCTGGCTGGGCGGCGAGCCGATGTGCATGACGACGTTCCCCGGCGGCTCGCTGGTGCGGACCTGGACGCCTCCGCTCGAGAACGCCAACGGCCTGGCCTACGGCAAATCCTCGCGGCCCGCCACCTACGGCGACGCCGTGTGGGCGGCCTGGTTTACGGGCTCGTCGCAGTACGCGTTCGAGTTCGACGTCGCGGCCCGCTCCCGTCCCGCGGTCGCGCCGGCGAGTATCGGTCGAATCAAGTCGCTATATCGCTGATATCAAACCTGCAATAAAGAGGTAGAAGTAGCCTTGCGTACGGAGGCCGTTCTGCCCTGCTATTTAGAAAAAACGGCGGACGACGGCGACGCGAATGCCAAACGAAAAGGCGGCCCGGAGGCCGCCTTTTTTATTATCCTGGTAACGTACCGGTATGACTCTATTTGAATAGAGTCTTAACTTTACCGAGAGAGACAGGTTCCACGCCGGTGAGCGTACCTTCGAGTTTGTAAAAGCCTTCCGCGGTGCCTTGCCCGTGGGTCGACGAGCTGCCCCAGCGGCTATTAAGGTACCACCAAATCATCTCGCCCACGAGTGTCGTCCCGACGGCCCAGAAAACGTTGTCGGTGGAGGTCATCTGGTAGGCCACCCAATACCTCGTACTACCGCTTAACGTCTGCGGCGGGATAGGGACCTCGCCCAAAAACACAGGACGGCCGAACGCAACAAAGGTGGTACGGGTCTCTGTCCAGGCGGAGGTCGCTACCGTCCAGGAGGCGACCATCGAACCGGAACCGGGGTTAACCCCGCTATATAGACGCATAGGAATGGCGCCCTTTCTGGAGGCACTCAGGTTGTACAAATAATGGAACCAAACCTTTTCGAGCCTGACGCTGCTCGTAGGCGTGTAATCGACAGCCAACCAGCGGCTGGTGGCGGTGGTCGCGGAAAAACCGTTCGTAATCTGGCCGGAGGAGGTAGCGAGGTGGTCGACCAGAACGCCGTCGGTGTTGCCGTGACCGCCTCCGCCGCCGGGGGCACCCCCGAGCGCCGTGGGGGCTACAAGAGTCGGAGCGGGCCCGGCGGCGAACGCCGCGACCGCCAATACCGCAAAACATACGCCAAGTGCAAATACGTTTTTCATCTTCGTCCTCCTAGCGTTTGGGTTTAATTGCAAAAACTCATACTCTCATCTTATCCTACCATATACTTACGGGGAAATCAAGCTTTTTATTCGATGTTCTCGTCCGCGACGGCCGTCGCCGGGGCGCCGCACGGCTCCGTCCGCGGGTCGCGACGTCGTAAAGGCCGGCGGAGCCAAAGATAAAGGTCCGTTTCACGCGCACGGCCAAAGGCCGCAGAACTTACCCCGCCGTTCGCGCTCGGCATATACCGGTCGGAACGCAAAGGCCCCGCACCCGCGGAGCTTTTTCTTTTCTTAAAAAAGATTTCGCCTACGGGCGCACGCGACGGCGCAGCTCGGCCACGACCCGGGCCAGCGCCGCCTCGTCGACGTCAACGTCGTGCCGGGCGCGCAGCGAACGAATCCACTCCTCGGCCGCGGCGGACGTCTCCGGCGACGTAACGACCGTTTCGAAGACGCCCTTTCGACAGAAGTAAGCCACTTCCGGGTCGTCGAGGCCGCGCCGCAGCGACGGCTGGCGGTAAATCGGCTCGTAAAACGCCCACCGGCCGTCACCAAGTTGGAATACGTCGCTGAGCACGTTTAGCCCCTCGAACGGAAAGACCCGGGGCCGGAGCTCCGCGGCCAAAGGCGGGTCGGGCGGCGCGTTGGGCAGCATCGGGTCCGCCGTGACCGCGACGACGCCCAGCCTCTCTTGTTCCCGGGGCGGCCGCGACGGCGGAAGCTCGTAGAGTTCCTGGGCCGCTTTTTCGCGCGCCCGGTTCCGCGCTTCCCCGGTGACGACGAGGTCCGCGCCGGCTTTGACCTCTCCGTAGAAACCTTCGACCTCGACGCGGTCGGGTATGGCGACGAGGTAGACCTCCACCCGCTCCGGGACGTAGAAATCGTCCCTGTGCCGTTCGTAAAACGCTTCGACCTCTTCGGGCGTCGGCTCCGGGACTCGGGATAGGAACTGCTCTCGGTAGAGGATATCTATCAGCATGTCGCCGCGGCGCGCCGCCATCTCGCGTCGGAAGGACGGCAAGTTATCCATGCCCTCTTTCAAACCCTGATATTCCAGCAACGCCCGGTCCTCGAGCTGGGACAGAAAGACGTTCCAAACCGCCTCGTAGCGAAAAGGTTCGGCCTCGCGCATGCGGTCCATTTCCTCGGGCGGAAGGAGGAGGTATTTTTCTATCAACGTGAGTCCGTCGTCGAAGTAAACCGGCACGCCGCCCACGTCCGAGAGAAGGACGCCCTCGCCGGCATATTCCGCCTTAAGGTCGGCGAACGGCGCCTCGGAGATTTCCCGCCATAGTTCGTCGTTGCGTTCTATGGGCGCCGCCTTCCGCCACCCGCGCACCAGCTCGGCGAAATTCTCTCGCGTCTTCCGATCCTTAATAAGCATCTCTATGTCTGCCCTGGCCTCGTCGAAACTAAGGCCGGAACCGTGTACGACCTTATCGCATCGGTAGATGCGCCAGACGAGCCCTTCGGCATCCTCAATAGGCGGCGTATACTCGCCGACCGCCAACGCGAACAGCGCCTCGCTGGCTTCGTCGCCGGCGTACTCCATCGGGACGTCCCACGCGCCGCCCTCGCCGGTGTAATGCTGGAAAGTCGAAAATTCCTCGACCGCCTTTTCCCAGGAGGGGCCGGCCTCAAGGGCATAGTGGGCTTCCTCCGCGCGAGCGACGTCGTCGACCTCTATAAACGAGTACATCCGCCGGTTCCGGCCCTTCTCGTAGAAACCGAAAACGTCCGCCTCCGTCACTACGACCGCGTCCTCGATGCGCCGCCACATATAGTCGCGGAGCGCCTGGCTCTTTAACGCGGTAAGTCCCTCTTGCACGAGCGCGTCGTCGGCGTAGCCCCGTTCCTCGGCCTCGATCTCCAGAACCTTGCCGTCGATCGCGGCCTCCAGGATGTCGCGCAACGTTCGCCCAACTTCCCCTTCCGCCGACCACTGGCCGGCGGCCAGGCCGCGCTCGTAGTAATATTCGAGGTCGCTCGCCGTAACCTCGTGTTCGCCGTCTATAGTGGCGACGGCCTCCTCGCCGGTGGGGACGCAGCCGGCGACGATAAACGTTAACGACGCCAACGCCCACA
>JAZGGY010000220.1:0-2694 GCA_036480675.1 bacterium
CGCTTTGACCCGCCCGATGCTGGTCGGCTCCACGCCGATGTCGCCCTGCATTACGACGCGGAGCATCAAATTGGATTCGGACTCGAACTTTTGCCAGTTGCCTAAATAATATGTCCATCCCCGCCGCCGCGGCGGCCCGGTGTCCAGGCAGTACGGGTCGACGTTGGGATAATTGTAGCACTGCCCCATAGCGGCGACGAACTTGCGTATGCCCTTGGGTAACGTCCAGTTCACGCCGAAGTCGCACCACGGGTACCCGCGGCCGCTCCCTTTGACGAATCTCGGGCCCCAAATCCGCGCCCCCGGAACGCCGCCCCGAAAGTCGTATACGCCGACGTTAAAGCCGTCCCACCGGCCGTTGGGCCACACGCCGCTCGAGCGGACCCGTATGAGCTTTATGTTATTCGCGGCGAGCGTCGAACAGTCGAATTCGTTGCCGATCCAGGCGCCCGCAACGAACTGGGCCAACACGTAACCCAACGTGCCGTTGTCCCACTTCAATTCTTGTTCGGTGTTTTCATTGGGTTCGACGTAGGCGTTTGTCGGGCCCGGTTCGTTCCGTAAGTCCGCGCCGTCGGCCGTTACGGCGGCCCACGTAAAAATAGCTAAAATAACGGCGGCCTTTGTTTCCATAATTTAACCCCTTCTATACGCCCTTAAAAACGGGCGACTCGTACGCCGAAATTATAAACCGAATCCGCGGTTCCGTCAATAGGCGACCGAACTTTCGGAAGCCGACGGCCGCTCGAAACTTATAGTGCGTCGTCCGTTATTTGCCTAATGTATATACCCGAAGCACCATATCTTGGGGTAATAATTTTCTATACCACAGCATATTGCGTTTTTTCCTTGCCAAAATACGCCCATATTGTTAGAATGGTAGTGGAGGTAGGGAAGGTCTTAATATGCGATTACGCACTATAGATATTTTCGGCTTTAAATCTTTCCCCCACCGGACCCGCGTCGAGTTCGGCCCGGGCGTCAGCGCCGTCGTGGGGCCGAACGGCTGCGGCAAATCCAACGTCGCCGACGCCTTCCGGTGGGCGCTGGGCGAGCAATCGGCCAAGGCGTTGCGCGGCGACGTCATGGAGGACCTGATCTTCAACGGCACCGCCGATACGCCGCCCCTCTCCATGGCCGAGGTCTCGATCACCTTCGCCGACGTGAGCGGGTACCTTCCGGTCGACGGCGACGAGCTGGTCGTAACGCGCCGCATGTACCGTTCCGGCGAGTCGCATTATTTCGTCAACAAACAACCCGTTCGTTTGAAGGACGTGCGCGACATGTTCGCCGACACGGGCTTGGGAAAGGCTTCGTACGCCGTCGTCGAGCAGGGGATGGTGGAGTCGATCGTAAAGGCGAAGGCCGACGAGCGACGGGCGTTTTTCGAGGAGGCCGCCGGTATTCGGGGGTACCGGGTCAAGCGAGCCGAAGCGATGCGGAAGCTGGAAGACGTCGAAGCCAATATGGAGCGCGTCGACGACTTGTACGCCGAGTACAAGCGGCGGGCGCGGTCGTTGAAGCGTCAGGCCGGCGCCGCGCGGCGGTACCAGGGCCTGGTGGCCCGGCTCCGCGAGCTCGACGTCGCCTTCGCCAAACGTGATTACGTCGCCAAAGCGGAGGAAAAGCGCGCCGCCCTGGCCGGCCGCGACGAGTGCGCCGCGGCCAATCGCGAAGCCAAGGGCCGAGCGGCCGCCGCCGCCGCCGAGGTCTCCCGCCTCGACGCCGAAGTCGCCACCGGCGAGCTCGAGCTGGAGCGCAAGGAAAAAGACCTTCTCGAGCGCCAGCGGGGGTTAAACGAGGCCGAGGCGGCGAAGCAACTCGCCGAGGAGAGGCGCCGCGGCGTGGGCCAGGAAGTAGAGCGCCTCGCCGAGGAGCGGGACCAACTCGCCGCGAAACTCCGCGGCGCGGACCAGGAGGGCGAGGAGCTGGCCGCCGAGCTCGAGCGCGCTCAACGGCAAATAGCCGACGGCGAAGAGCGTAAAGCGCGCGGCGCACAGGAGCTCGCGACCGCCCGGTCGCGGGAGGCCGAGCTCTCAGGCGTTTTGAATGCGGCGCGCGGCGAGCAGTTGGCGCGGCTCCACGACCGAACCCAGCTCGCCAATCTGCACGCTACGGCCGCCGCCACCCGTAAGAGCCTGACCCAGGAGCTCCGCCGCCTTCGCGACGAAGCCGGCCGCCAGGCGTCGCTCTTCGACGAGAATTACGCGTCGTTGGATAGTATCTCGGCCGAATTGGAATCGCTCGGGAAGGAATGGACCGAGTGCCGGGACGCGGCCCATGAATTGGCGAATTCCGAGGAGCGGCTGACGGGCGAGCACGCCGCGGCCGAAACGGCGGCGGCGGAGCTCGGCAGCGAGCGCGAGAAAGTTCAGTCGCGCCTCCAGTCGCTGGAGGAACTCGCGCGAGGGTTCGAGTCCTTCGGCGGGGGCGTGGCGGCGCTTTTGGAGGGAGGCGCTCCTACCGGAATAGCCGGCGTCCTGGCGGATGTCGTTGCGGTGCGGGAGGGGTATGAGGCCGCGGTGGAGCGGGTACTGGGCTACGCCGCGGCGGCGGTCATGGCCGAAGACCTGGCCACCGCCGCGACCTACGGCCGTCGCCTTAAAGATTCGGGCGCCGGTCGCGCGGCTTTCGTCGTCCCCGGCGAGGGACGCGCCGCCTCCGCGGACTTGCCGGTAGTCGAGGGCGTGAAAG
>JAZGGY010000221.1:0-2955 GCA_036480675.1 bacterium
CGGCCGGCGAAGTCGCGCCGGCGGCCGGAAAATTAACCGCGATGTCGGCTCGAGAAAAAGAGACCCCGCCCGCGGAAGAAAAACCGGGCGTAGAGCCGTGGAGGGCTCGAGCCGGGGCCGGCGCGCCGGGCGAGGTCGCAACCTCGCCGCCCGCGACGTCCGTAACCGGGGAAGCGACGACCGGCGAATTCGCGCCGGCAGCCGGCAAACCGGCTGATGTGCCGGCTCGAGACGAAGACGCCGTTTCCGCGGAAGGACGGTTGGGAATAGCGTCGCGGGGAGCTCGAGCGGGAGCAGGTGCGGCCGGCGCAGCCGCCGCTAGCCGCTATGAACTCGCCGCGACTGAGGAAAAGTCGGCCCGGACGCTCGCGGCTAAAAAAGACGCCCCGGCGGAAGCGCTTTACCCGGCCCCGGCCTCAGCAGACGAATCAACGGCGGCCCCGTTCGCGGCGCGGACCCGCGCCGGCTACGACGCCGCTTACTACGCCCGGGGAGCCGAGGGATCTACGTTCGGACTCTTGGCCGACGACGACGGAACGCCGGCGTTGGCCGAATTGGAAGAGGATATCTTGACCGCGGCCGACGTCGAAGCCCGGATGGACGCGCGCTTCGAAGTCGACGTCGAGCGCCTCACCGGCGGCGACGGCGCCGCGCTGGTGGACTACGTCACGCCCAACGGCCTGCTCATGACGTACTTCTACGAGCTGCCGGTGGAAGAGCAAAGAATGCTGTTGAGTCGCCTGCGACGGAAAGCGGAAGCCGCGACCGCCGCGGAGTTGTTACTCTCGCACTGATTATAAAGGTCCCCGGGAGTGCTGCGATGAAGACGATCGTAACGGACGTGTTCGCCACGGCTTGCCTTACGGCGGTTTTTCTCGCCGCGGCGGCTTACGCCCAACAACCGCCGGAAGACGCGCCGCCGGAACGGGAGGCCGTCCGAGCCGCGATTAACGAGATCAAACAAAAAAAGGTGGTCGACGTCCTCGAGCTGGAAGACGGCGAGGAAGAAACCTTCCTGGGCGTCTACAATCGCTGGGAGGAAGTACGTTGGCGGTACCGCGAGCGGCGCGACGCCCTGATGGAAGAGGTCCGGCTGGAAATAGCGGGAATCGACGGTAGGCCCCTGCCCGAAATACTCGACGACGTCGACGCCGTGGACGCGGAGAGCCGGGGTTCCGAAGACCGCCTACGGTCCGAGTTCCGGTCGTTGTTGTCCGAAGAACAATACGCCAAGCTGTTACTGTTTGAGCACAACTTCAACCGTACGCTCCGCCGCATGGTCCAGGAACAGCAGCGCCTGGCGCCGCCGGGGCCCGCGACGTCGGAGCCGTAAAGCTATCTCCGCGAAAATATAACGCCCGGGTGCGCCGGGCGTTTTTTATTATTCGCTTCCGTGATCGTCGGCGCGCCCCTCAGTCGCGCTCCGCTTCCTCGATCAGCATTACGGGAATGCCGTCGCGGACGGGATATTTAAGGCCGCACTTACAGCATATTATCTTCTGGTTCTCCTCGTCGTACTCGACGTCGCCCTTGCAATCCGGGCAAGCTAAAATCTCCAAGAGTTCCTTGTCTATCATAAGTACTGCTCCCGTTTGTTAATATTTGTGAAGAAAACGGAGGCCAAGGCCGTAACGCTGATTCCCCTCGTCTTCGAACGTGCTGCCGACGACGTAGAAGTCCCGCCGCAGCTCGTAGTCCACCTCCGCGGCGTGCTCCAGCTCGCGGCTCCCGTAAACGTCCTCGTGGTACCTGCCAGTATAAGAGACGAAGAGGTCGTGGGTCAAGTGTTGTCCGACCGTGAATTCGGCATGCGGGTTCTCTTGCTCCCCCCGGAAGACGTTGGCGTCGAATTCGAAGACGTCGACCCCCACCTGGCGGCGCACGGCGCGCGCTACCTCCGCCTCGGCGTAGTGGCGCACGTAGTCGCTCGAGCCCTTGGAGGCCAGCTCGCTCGAGCTGAGTTCGTTGTAGTCTTCCCACGTAACGTCCAGCGCCAATACCTTCATGATTTCGTCTTGCGCCAACCCCACCGTTTGGCCCGAGCTGAGTTCATAGCTGAGCGTGATTTCCGGCTCCTCCAGCGTCCCGGTGACGTCGACGTAAACGACGGCGTTGGCGTTCCCCTGGCGAACGGCGCGTATCACGCGCTTGGCCCGTAGTTTGATGACCGGGTTCAACTCCTCGGTACCGGTCAATATTATGTCGGCCTGCTCGACCGTGAAATCGCGCTTGAGGAAGTAGTAGTAACCCCGGCGGGAGTGCAACTCGCCGGCATAAAAAGTCGCGTCGCCGGTTTTGCGGAAAGTCACGTCGGCTTCGAACTCGATCTCGGCGTCCTTATTCCTAAGCCATAGATTCCCCGGCGCCAGGACGTGGACTTCGTAGTCCAAGCCCCCGGCGGAAGGGCCCCCGGCCGCCGACTCCTCGCCGAAATTTATGGTAATAAGGCCGCTGGACAATTTAACGTCCGCCTGCGCCCGGAGTCGGCCCACCGGGCCGCTGACGTTGGCCGTGACGTCTCCCTGCGCTTGCACCCCCCGCACGGCGCGTATAACGTAATCCTTCAGCGAGACCGATAAATCCAGCTCCACCGGCCGCAGACCCTCGAACGACACGCTCCCCCAGGCGAGCCCGCTGCCCTCGTCGAGGCCGAACGTCACCGGGGTCTCGTGCGAGACGACGACGCTGTCCCCCCGGGCCTCGACGACTCCCGAGAGGTTCGAAAAGGACGAGCGTAAGGGGCGAGCTACCCCCCCGCCCTCCAAGATCTCGACCCGGCCCCCGAAGACGGGGTCGCGGTACGTACCACCCAACTCCAGTAGGCCCCGGACTTTCCCGCCCGTAATCAACACTTCGTCCGTAAAGGGATTGAGCGCGCGAAGGTCGAGGTCGGTAAAATCGACTTTAAGCTCGATCTCGCCCGGCGGCATCGATTCTTCGGCCCCGGCCAAGGCC
>JAZGGY010000222.1:0-2934 GCA_036480675.1 bacterium
TTCTCCGTCCGGCGGAGTATTCCGTGTTAACGTAATAACTAATATATATTTGCTTATCGACTTCATCGTAAACTATCCCGTTTATGCGTTTATCTCGGGTTTCGAATTCCTCCGCTACTACCAAATCGCCACTCGCTCCCTCTTCTAAAGCGATATATACACGGTGTTCTTCGCCTCGGGCGCTAATCCATCCATAAACTAGGCCTTTTCCACGGTCGAATAGATTAAAACCACGATACCCCGTCCCGGGGAGTATAAAAACCGTATCGTCTTCGCCCGTCTTTAAATCCCTAGCATGTATTTCCGTTTGGTATCCGTCTCCGACCCAAGTTTTATAACCGTAATACAAAGTGCCCATAGTGTCTCCGGCACGAGCTAAACTCGGCGCATATAACAGACTGGCGACAAGAAAAACTCCCATCGCGAAACAATTACGATTCAAATTTTTTACCATTTAAAAATAACCCATATTTTCCCGTGTCCGAGTCACCGTTATCTAGTTCCGATAACGCGAATTTGAGCAAACATATTACACCCACTCCGCGCTTCTCCCTAGCCAACAGATTAACGAAGCCGTTAACAGAGAGATTAGCGTTTCCCTGAGGTGACACCCCCTCTCGGCTATTGTCCTTCGTACGGCTCGTACCGGCCGCCGAGATGTTTTGCCAGGAACCCCTCCGCCGCCGCGTAGTCGCGCCAATATAAAAACCCGCCCGCGGCCCGAGGCCGCAAACGGGTACCCGCCGCCGAACTCTCTCTTTCCTCCCATTCACCGCGATTACATAATAAATCGTCCTCGCCCGCAAGTCAAGGGCGCCGTCGCCGCCGGTAGCGCCGCATACCTACCCGGCGCTTCCGCCCGCGGCGTTAATCCCCGTTTAACGGCCCCGGAAGTCAAGGGCGGCCAGGCGGGCCGCGGCGGCCTCGACCTGCGCCGTCGGCGGCACGAGGGCGAAGCGCACGAATTCGCGGCCCGGGTTCACGCCGCCCGCCGTTTCGTCGGCGATCCACTCGCCCGGAGTCGTCACTATGCCGATTTCCAAGAGCTTCCGGGCCAGCTCGACGCCGTTAAGCCCCGGCGGCGCTTTCTGCCAGAGGTAGAACGTCGCTTCGCTCCCGCAGGCCGGCAGGCCGGCCGCGGCGAGGGCCGGGAGCATTACCTCCCGTTTCGCCCGGTATTCTTCTCGCATCCGCCGGGCGTGGTCGCGGTCGCGGAGCGCCGCCGCCGCGGCGTCTTGAATGAACGTCGGCGTTCCGGAGTCGATATTGGTCTTCACCTTTTTAAACACCGAGATTATCCGCTCGTCGCCGGCGACGAAGCCCACCCGGTAACAAGTCATATTATTGCGTTTGGACAGCGAGTAGAACGCGACCACTCCCTCTCGGCCGACTTGCAACACGCTCGTCGGCCTTTCGCCGAAGTAGATTTCGACGTAGCACCCCTCGTCCGCCGCGACGATTACGCCGTATCGCCGCGCCCACTCGAGCAAGCCCTCCAGCCACTCCCGGGGCGCCACTTTCCCCGTCGGCGAGTTCGGGTAGTTGATCCAAATTACCTTGGCACGCCGGCAAACGGCGTCGGGTATCGCCTCGTAGTCCATCAGGAAGTCGTTTTGCTCGAGGAGCGGGACGAAAAAGGGAACGCCGCCGGCGAAACGAGTGCCCGTTTTATAGGGCGGGTAGCCCGGCGTTGGACAGATAACGGCGTCGCCCGCGTCGACGAAGGCCAGCGGGAAATTGAATACCGCCTCTTTAGAACCTATCGTTGAGGCGACCTCGCGGTCCGGGTCCAACGCCACGCCGAACTCGCGACGCATATACTCGGCCGCCGCCGCCCGAAAACCCGGGTCGCCCTCGTACCGAGGGTAGCCAGCAGCGGCTCGGGCGCGCGCCGCCTCCGCCAAAGCGGCGACGACGAAGTCGGGCGTCGGGTCGGTGGGGTCGCCGACGCCGAAATCGACGACGTCCACGCCTCGTTCCCGAAGCTCGCGGACTTTATCGTCTATCTCGGCAAAGGGATAGGGCGGCGTCGCCGCCACGCGCTGCGAAATCTTTATCTCCATATTCTTTCCCCTAGGTCGTGAACGGCGGGTCGACGACCGTCCGGAACAAGTCCTCGACCGTTTCGGCCCGCCGGATGTGTTTGAGGTCGCCTTTCTCGGTTAACAAATACTCGTCGGCGCGCGGGCGGCCGTTGTAGTTATGCCCCATGGCGTAGCAGTGGCCGCCGGCGTTGTGGATGACGAGGACGTCGCCGACCTCGACGGGGGGCAGGTGCCGGTCGCGGGCGAATTGGTCGTTGTTCTCGCAAAGTCGGCCCACGACGTTGACGGCTTCGCCGGCGGGCATCTCCTCCTTGCCGAGGACCGTTACGTGATGGTAGGCCCCGTATACGGCCGGCCGCGGCAAATCGTTCGTCCCGGCGTCCACGCCGACGAACTTCTTATAACCGTCCTTGATTACGTGGGCGCGGGTTACGAGGAAGCCGGCGTCGGCGGTTATGAACCTCCCCGGCTCGACCATCAACGTCGGCTCGCCCAGGCCCCGCCGGCGACACTCCTCGTCGAAAACGGCGCGCACGCCCCGGGCCACGCTCCCCAGCTCGAGCGACTCCTCGTCCGGGCGATACGGCACGCCGAAGCCGCCGCCGATATTTAAATATTCGAAGTCTATGCCTAAACTCTCTCGAACCTCCGCCGCGACCGCCAAGAGCTTACCCGTCACGAACGGGAAGTAATTCGCGTCGAGGACGTTGCTGCCGGTCATCACGTGGAGGCCGAAGCGGCTCGCGCCGGCCTCTTTCGCCGCGCGGTAGGCGGCGACCGCGCACTCCGCCGGGACGCCGAACTTGGCCTCCGGGCCCGCGAGGTAAAGGCTCTCGACGTTGCCGGTCGTTACGCCCGGGTTTACGCGGAACGACAAGAACGCCGGCGT
>JAZGGY010000223.1:0-6719 GCA_036480675.1 bacterium
TGCCGGTGCCGTTGCCGCGGGGGGATTATATTACGGTGGGCGGTTTTCTAGCCTCGCGGTTGGGGCGGGTGCCCAAATCCGGTGACGAATACGTTTGGCCGCCGTACCGTTTCCGCGTTTTGAGGGCTACGCCGCGGGCGGCGCGCCTTATCAGCGTTGAGACCCTTAAGGCGAACGGTAACTAGGCGGCTCAAAGGGGTTGCGAAAGGAAGCGGCGAAGGTTATACTTCGACGTAAAGGACATGGGTCGGTACCGATATGGCATTAAAAGGCGATCTTGAGACTATCAACCTCCCGGACATACTTCAACTCCTTAGTTCGGCCGGGAAAACCGGCGCTCTTTCCATCCGGCGGGGCGCGGAAGAGAAACGTTTATATTTCAGAGACGGGATGCTGGTTTACGCCTCGAGCACGGACGAGCGCGAGAAATTAGGCAGCGTCCTCGTACGGGAAGGTTATATCGAACAAGACACCGTCGCGGGGGCGCGGGTGTCGCAGAATAAGTCGGGGCGCCCGTTCGGCCTGTGCCTGTTAGAACAAGGCAAAATTTCGCACGAAAAGCTCGTCGCCGGGTTGAAGACACAGGGCCGGATGATTATTACCAACCTCTTCAACTGGTGGGGCGGCGAGTTCGAATTCTTGGAGGGTGAACAGGCCTGGCCGGAGGAGATCTCCATCGGCTTCGACGTCCAGGGGATAATCATGGACGCCGCAACCGCCGTCGACGAGTGGAACCGCATCAAGGGAATGCTGCCCGACCTGGACGTCGTACTGGAAGTCGCGCCCGCGCCGGCGCAGGGGAAAGGAGGGGTGCAGTTCGACGCTGAGCAATGGCACGTACTCTCGCTGGTGAACGGCCGCCGCTCGATGGTCGACATCGCGGCCGCCAGTAATCTCTCCGACATCGAGACGTGCTCGATCGCGTGTCGTTTGCTGGACGGGGGCTTCGTGCGTCCAGTGAGCGTCAAAGCTCGGGAGGCGACGGCGCCGGCCGCGGAGACCTCCGGCGCCGCGGCCTTGCTCGATATCTACAATGAACTCTTCGCGCAAGTAATATTCGCCGTGTCCGAAGAAGCGGGCGAGGAAGCGATCCGGAAGTTGAGCGGAGCCGCCGCGGCGAGATGCGAAACCCTACCGCATTTGAAAGGTTGCTGGCAACCGACCCAGGGCGTCCTCAGTAAGCGTTGTGTTCTGAAGAACCTAGTCTTGGAGGACCCTGAGACGCGCGACGAAGAGCTGGCCGCATCCCTCTTCGAGTTATTTCGGTACGAGCTTTCATCTACGGCGCAAATCCTAACCAGGCCCCGTCAAGCCGCGCTTATACAAGACCTGCAACCGCTAGCGGCGATACTGCTCAAGAAACACGACTCGAAATTGGTGGATTCGGGCGTACGGCGCGTCCTAAGCCGTTTCCTTTCGCCCACCGAAGTATCGTATGCCGAAGCTGAATAACGACGCGGCCGCGCCGCATTTAGAACTGGCGGAGAAGCGGCTCCGTTCGCTCGTAGATATCTCGCGTGCGTTTTCCAAGGAGGTGGAGCTCTCCTCCCTACTGGCGGTAGTAGCTCGCAGAACCTCGGATGCTATCGGCACGGAACGCACGTCGGTATTCCTGCTCGACTCCGAACGCCGCGAACTTTGGACCGTAGTCGCCGAGGGCGAGCCGCGTGAAATCCGTATCCCCGAAGACGCCGGCATAGCCGGGTGGGTAGCGACGCGCGGCGAGCCTGCCGTCGTCTCGGACGTTACCAACGACTCCCGGTGGAACAAAGAAGTCGACCGCGAGACCGGGTATACTACGAGGAACATCCTCTGCGTTCCGATGGACGACGCGCATGGCGAACGCTTGGGCGTCTTCCAATGCCTAAATCGGACCCAAGGCAGCTTCACCGAAGACGACGTAAAGTTCCTTCAGGCCATAGCATCGCAGGCCGCGATATACGTCCGAAACGCCCGCCTTTTAGAAGCCCGTAAACAGATGTTCGATAGCCTGGTCGATACCCTCGCCGAGACTATCGAATCCCGCGACCCGCTCACCGCCGGCCACAGCCGCGGTGTTATGCGATACGCGGTAGGCGCGGCCCAAAAAATGGATTTGCAGGCCGAGGACTTAGAGGTGATCCGTTACGCCGCGTTGCTCCACGATTACGGGAAGATCGGCGTCCCCGACCACATCTTACGCAAACCGACGGTGTTGACGCCTGCGGAGTACGAGGTAATAAAAAAACACGTTCTACATACGCAGCAGATACTGGCCCGCATACACTTCGAAGAGCGGCTGCGCGACGTGCCGGCGGTAGCGGCGCACCATCACGAACGCCTCGACGGTTCCGGTTACCCTAAGGGGCTTCGCGGCGAAGACATATCGGTCGGGGGAAAGGTCATCGCCGTCGCCGACGTCTTCGACGCCATGACGTCCCGCCGCCACTACCGCGGCCCTATGAGCGTAAACCAAGCCGTGGAGCTCATCAGCGACGGCGCCGGTTCGCAGTTCGATGCTGACGCGGTCGAGGCGCTTAAGCGTTATCTGGTCGAAGAGGGGAGACTAGGGGCCTGAGATTAATATGGATACCGGCGTTTGGAAAGAAATCGTCGACTTACTCGAGACGGGAGACGCCGCCGCCGCGCTCGAGCGGTGCCGTCTTTATTGGGACGAAGCAGGCGGCCCGCCACGCTACGCATCGGGCGAGGACTCGTTGCGGGAGCTTAACCGTCGTCTTACGGTTTGGCAGCAAATAGAGCTTTACGTCGGCGAAGCCGACCGACGTCCCGATAATCCTCGCTTGTGGAAGCTTTTAGGGTATGCGTACATGTGGGGCGGGTTATATATACCGGTATTGCTGCGCGCGGCCGAACAAGCTTTGCTCGCGAGTGCCGCCCGCGAAGACGATGAAGCGCTGGTAGCCAACCTGGAAGAGAAAATGGAATTGTGCCGGCAGGCTATCGCCGGCGGCAAAGAGGCGCGGACTGAGATCGCCGAGGGCGAACGGCTTTTCGCCAAAATATTTGACGTTTTACCGGCCGAGGTCCTTATGCCTGAGGCGTTCGTTAGCGCGCGTATAGTCGCGTCGCCGGCGTTGAAAATTACGGCCGCCGTAATCGCGCCTGACCTTTTAGATATCCTTGACCGTTGAGGTAGCCTATGGACCGCAAGCTAATAGGCCGATGTGGTAAGTTTTGCGGCGAATGCCGGATTTATATTGCCGCTCACGCCGACGACCCCCAGGCGGTCGCCGAACTCGCCCGCGAAATGGGCGTCGAGCCCGAACGTATAAATTGCGCCGGATGCCAGGGCCCCGCCGGAACTTGTTATAACGCCCAATGTAAGATCGCCGTCTGCCTCGACGAAAGGGGCTACCGTTATTGTGCACAATGTGCCGAGATAAACGACTGCACCAAGTACGCCCAAAATAACATCGAATTCGGCGGCCGTCCCAAAATCTACTCTGATCAGTTAAAGGCTTGGGGCGAGGAACGCTGGTTGAGGTTCCACGTCGGCGACGACGGCGAAAGTTCCGACGAGGATTAGCAGCAAGGAGTTACAGAATTGGGCCGCAACGCGGATGGGAACGAGGGGCCCGACCTGGTTGGACGTTGTGGCTTTTTTGCGGAAGCTGCGATATTTACGCCGTGAGCCATGTACCCGCGCTCGACGAACGCCGCCAGCGGATGGCGGCTTATTTTAAGCGTCCCCCTGCCGACGTCGCGTGCGAGGGGTGCCAAAACGTAACGCCGCAATGTTGGGGTAACGATTGCAAGATCCTCAAATGCCTGGGTGGCCGCGACTTAGCTTACTGCGACGAATGCACCTACTGCCGCGCTACGAGGACGGCGTAAGAATGTTAAGGCCGGGACGGGAAATAGAGGACGTCGACGCGCCCGCCAAAGCCGCCGTCAACTTCTTCCGCGAACGCTTCGGCACGATCCTGTGCCGCGAGTTGATAGATTTGGATTTGAGCGAACCGGAAGGGCGGGAGATTTACCAGCGTGAAACTATCCAAGATAATTACTGCGTCGATTGCGTGACGGCCGCGGTAAAGGCGGCTTACGAGACAATCGCCTCTTAACGGCCGCACTTGAGCGCAAATAGCCGCCGGCGGGCGGCTTTTAAAATAATGGTAGCCGCAAACTCGTGGTTCAGGGATTTAATCGTTCGTAAGCGCGACGGTAAGGCCGTCGCCGGCGACGATTGGCGCCGTTTCGTAGAAGCGCTCGGAGCCGGCGAGCTCCCCGATTACCAGATATCAGCGCTTCTCATGGCCGTATACTTCCGGGGAATGACCGCCGAGGAAACGGCGGCGTTGACGGCGGCCATGGCCGCTTCGGGCGAACAATTGGTGCTCGGCGAGGGACCGTACGTCGATAAACATTCGACGGGCGGCGTGGGCGACGCTGTAACGCTCGTTGCCGTACCCTGGGCGGCGGCTTGCGGGGCGCGGATAGCCAAGCTCTCGGGTCGTGGCCTGGGACATACGGGCGGCACCGTCGACAAACTGGAAGCCATCCCTGGTATAAACCTATCGCTCACCGCCGAGGAGCTTAAAGAGCAAGCCGACCGCGTCGGTTGCGCCGTCGCCGAAGCGCATGCCGTTGCGCCCGCGGATAAAATCATCTACGCGCTCCGGGACGCCACGGCTACGGTGGAGGCGTTACCCTTAATGGTCTCCAGCATATTGAGTAAAAAACTCGCCGGCGGAGCCCCCGCTTTCGTCTTCGACGTCAAAGCGGGTAGGGGAGCCTTCGCCAAAGAAGAGAATTACGCTCGCGAGCTCGCCGGAAGTTTGATAGCCGCGGCTAAAGCGTCCGGTCGAAAGGCCGTCGCCGTAATCACGTCCATGGACCAGCCGTTGGGGCGCGCCGTGGGTAACGCGCTCGAGGTCGCGGAGGCAGTCGAGACGTTACAGGGCCGGGGCCCCGACGACTTGCTCGAGGTTTCGGCCGTGATCGCCGCCGAGATGCTGGCCGTGGCGGGCATCGCCGGCCCGGAAGAAGCGCGACGGCGTTTGGAAGCGACCCTTGAGAAAGGGGAGGCTTTCGCGAAGCTCGACGAGATGGCACGCGCCCAGGGTGCCCCCGCAGAATGGTGGGCTCGCCTTCCGGAAGCGGCGAAAACGGCTTCCGTGAAAGCCGAACGGGGAGGGTACGTATCGGGTTTGGACGCCTTCGCCGTAGCCCGGGCGGCCAACGCGCTTGGGGCGGGCCGGCAGGTAAAAGAGGACGTCGTTGACCCGGCGGTCGGCGTCGTCCTGCACAAGAAGGCAGGGGAACCGGTATCGGCCGGCGACGTGTTGATGACCCTTCGATACAACGACGACGAGCGCTTGCGCCGGTCCCTCGAATTCGCGCGAGTCGCCTTCGACGTCGGCGAAAAGCCCACGCCGCGGCCGTTAATACTCGGGATATTGCGATAGTGCCCGCGGCGCTTTGGACCGGTTATGTTTAAATCACGCCCCATCCTGGTCGCAGGAGTTATCGGCAACGGCTCGGCCGGCGTCGTCGGCGTGGTCGCTGTGGCCGCGATGTTAAAAAATTAAGACCCGCCCGCTCCGTAAAACGCGGGCGGTGTCGAACACGATGGGGCTTGATATCACCCTACGTAGTCGCTATAATCTTAACGCTGACGTAAGTATTTTATAAAACGGCGGTATTCTAGGAGAAGCGATGTCGCGAAAATTGCAGGCTGTCGCCGCGGCGGTCGTCGTTACCGCGAGCATGTTGGCGTCGTTGGCCGCGTTTTTCTACTATCACCAGAATCGCCTCGACATATTAACGATTATCGCTAACGAGGTCGCGCACGTTTTCCTCTTCGTCGCGCTGGCTTGGGCGGCGTATTTCGTGGGTCGGCTTGTCTACCGCTCAGTCTTCCGCCAACGCCAACCGTATTGGGAAATCCAGCTCGCGCTGGGTTTCATAATATTCAGTTTGGCCGCTTTCGCCTTAGCGGCCGTCCATTTGCTATACCCCTGGGTGGTCCGTGGCATCGTTCTAGTCATACTCGGGTTATCGGCTCCCGTCTTTTGGCGTTACGTTAAAGAATCCGGGGATTTTTTAAAGGACCGATTGTCGTCGTTAACCCTCGGGCCGCTCGTCGTCGCGGCCGCCATAGCACCACTCGTCGCTGCGGCGTTGGTACGCGTAGGACTACCGCCCTTCGAATGGGATTCCCTCGTCTACCATATCTACATACCTAAAATTTACGCCGCAGCCCACGGCTTCGTGTACTTACCGCGTCTAGCGTATTCGTCCATGCCGTTGGGCCCGGAGATGATGTTCACGTGGGCGTACGTATGGGACGGCGTCGGTTGCGCCGCCGCGGTAGCGCCGTTAATCAATTTCTTGATGGTCGTCGCGACTTGGCGGTTGGCGCGGCGGTATGTGGACAACCTATGGGCAACGGCCGCGGCCGCCTTTCTCTTTGTTACCCCCGCTTTTTTAGTTTATTTTCCCTCGGCGTACGTGGATATGATCTTGGGCGCTTTTGCGTTAATGTCGCTCTTTATTTATTTACGGGGGTTTAGAAGTTACGGTGACGCGGCGCTCGCGGGCGTCCTCTTGGGCGCAACGTTGGGCGTAAAATATACCGGCGTGTACGCGTTAATCGGCTTGGTCCCCATTTTAGTTACCGATTTATTCCGTCGTCGCGCTTCTCTCCGCCACGTAGCCGTATTTCTCGTCGTGGCCTTTTTTACGGTATTACCCGGGTTGGGGAAAGCGTTCGT
>JAZGGY010000224.1:0-2793 GCA_036480675.1 bacterium
GACAGGTGCTGCATGGCTGTCGTCAGCTCGTGTCGTGAGATGTTGGGTTAAGTCCCGCAACGAGCGCAACCCTCGTCGCTAGTTGCCAGCGGTTCGGCCGGGAACTCTAGCGAGACTGCCGGCGTTAAGCCGGAGGAAGGCGGGGATGACGTCAAGTCCTCATGGCCTTTATGTCCAGGGCTACACACGTGCTACAATGGCCGGTACAGAGGGCAGCAATACCGCGAGGTGGAGCCAATCCCTAAAGCCGGCCCCAGTTCGGATCGGAGTCTGCAACTCGACTCCGTGAAGTCGGAATCGTTAGTAATCGCGGATCAGCAGGCCGCGGTGAATACGTTCCCGGGCCTTGTACACACCGCCCGTCACACCATCCGAGTCGGGTGCACCCGAAGTCGCTGCTCTAACCCCTCGGGGAAGAAGGCGCCGAAGGTGTGTCTGGTAAGGAGGGTGAAGTCGTAACAAGGTAGCCGTACCGGAAGGTGTGGCTGGATCACCTCCTTTCTAGGGAGTTACCGGGCGCGCCGGCCCAAGTCAGCGTTGGGCACGTTGGCAGAAGCCGGCATTAAATGCGCTCCACTCCAAGGTCGATTTAGGTAGAGCGAAGTGACGCACGCCTTCATATAAAGTTTCCCCCGGCGGTCTGCAATAAAAAATAACGACATCCCCCTCCCTCCTTGACTGCCGGGGGATTTTTTTTATTAACTTATCTCGCAAGCGAGCTTATAATCTATATGAATGCAAACATTATTAGAGGAGGGCGCCGAATGATACGCATAACGTTCGCAACTATGGCGGCGGTAGTACTCAGCGCAGGGGCGTCTTACGCCGTCGGGTTGGCTTTCGGCGGTACTTACTTTTTAGGAATCCCCATAGGCGAATCCAAAATCACGGCGGTACACGTCGACGGAGAAACGGCGCCGGTCAATATGACCGACGGTTGGCCGCTTAAAATGAGCCCGGCCAACTTCGCCCTAACGTCGCTCGCCGCGGTCACGCCTTTACTGAGTATCGAAGCCGGCTTCGAATTGCATACCGGTTATAAAAATAAAGAGGCGACCATCAAAACCGCAGACGAGCAAAACGGCGAATATCAATCCTCCGAATGGCTCGAGCCGGAAGACAACGTGAAATGGTCGCTTATGGATATTTACGCCGGCCCCCGCTTAAGCTTCTGGTCGCGCGGAAAGATTCGGCCCTTCGCCGCCGGCGGTATAATATTCGGTAGAAGCAAATACGAGTTAAAAGACCTCGAGGGCAAACAAGTAGAAGTCCGCTCGACCGGTCCGGCGTTCGGTTGGTACGCCGGCGCGGGGGCCGCGGTATACTTTTCAGATAAGATAATCTTAACCTTCCCGGTCAAATTCAACATGTTATTCGGCGCCGAATATTCGTACGAGGGTTCCGTCGAGGGCTTCTCCAACAATTGGAAGCCGGGGCCGTACGTGACTGCGGGCATAGGCTTAACGTACGCCGCGTTTGATACTTTTTAAGCGAACGGGCGCGACGCACGCCTTCATATAAAGTTACCCCCGGCGGTCTGCAATAAAAAATAACGACATCCCCCTCCCTCCTTGACTGCCGGGGGATTTTTTGTGCTTGACAACGATGTGACCTAGGAGTAAAATGGCATCGAAAGGGGGTACCTGCTAATGGGAAAAAGTATAATAACGCGGGCCGCATTGTTCGGCGCCGCTATTTTTATTTCGGGCGCGGGCGCCGGGTGGGAAGTAGCGTACGAAGCGCCCGAATATACGACGCTAAGCGACCTCGACCTGGACGCTCGACCTACCGGCTACTGCATAGGTTACGAAAACTGGTACGCCGGAGGTGGCGGTCCGGATTGACCGGAGGCGTGGTTCCACGTCTATAAATACCAAGGGACTTGGTTACGGATTTACAGAAGCGCGCGCGGTTCGGCATTCGGCGGGTTCGATATGACGACGAAGGGCGCCGGCGCGTTCGGGTGGATCGATCCGCCTTACACCGACGCCGGTATGTGGCCTACGTACGTTATGCGCTTCCGCCCCAGCGAACCTTCGATGGAAAAAATCGAGGCGCCGGATATGGAACGAATGCAAGCTCTCACTTTATCCGGTTATGGCGACATTTGGTTTGCCGGTAAACCGTACGGTCCGGATATGGGCAACGTCATCGTCAACTACTACCACGGAAAGTGGTTTTACTACCCCGACCCCAGCCCATACGGAATGGACTACCTGCACCTTTTCTCGCACGCCAACGGGTGGGCCTTCGACGAAAACCGCATCTACCGGTTCGACGGCCAGAGCTGGGACCTCTGGCTCGAGCTGGCCGCGTTCCAAAGTATCAAACCCTGCGCGTTCAAATCGCCGACTAACGTTTGGGCGGTAGGCTACCCGGCCGACGCATCTTATAAAGGCAACACGGTCCTTCATTATGAAGGCGGCGGGTGGCGCGAGGTGTTCAGGCCGGGCGAAAATAAGTACGTGTACGACGTCGCGATGCTGAACAACTACAACGGCTGGGCCGTAGGAGCGGAGAAAGTGGGAACCCATTACTACGGCCGGACGTGGCAATTCCGCAACGGCGTTTGGCACGAGCGCGTATGCCCGGTGGAAGAGAGCGTGGGCAGCGTCGAGGTCGTATCTAAAACCGAAGCGTGGGCGTTAACTTACGATAAAATCCTGCACTATACGACGGAGTCAAACGTCGTGCCGGCGTCGCTCGGGCGCGTGAAGGCGTTGTACGCCGCTGGCCGTGGAGGAGACTCGCTAGGCTCGCCCTCCCACGCTTCTCCCGTACCCGTAGCGCCCG
>JAZGGY010000225.1:0-2461 GCA_036480675.1 bacterium
CGCGGCCTTCCGCACTTGCTGCTGGCCCTCGTCCTCCTTGGGCATCTTGAAAGCCGCCATTACTTTTTCAAACGAGGCCGCGTCTTCGTCTATCAACTCGACGAACCGGCGGCGTATCGGCTCGAGCGCCTTGAGCGCCTCCTCTATCGGCGTCTTGTCTTCCGGCTTCTTTTTACCCATTGTTATTTCGCCGACCATCGCCAAGAGCGAAGCGCCCAAAGCGCCTGCCAACGCCGCTGTGCTTCCGCCGCCCGGAACCGGGGCCGAGCTGGCCAGGACGTTGAGAAATTCTTCGATTTTCTGACCGCCGTACTTCATAATCCTACCTCCAATCGCGGACGTACGTCAACGGCCCGGCCATAAGATAATAGGAGTAATTCCTATTACTAATATAATCTAAAGCCGAACCCTTGTCAAAGGGTTTTTCACGCCCAAGCTATATCAATATAAACTTGAAAATCTTTTTAACCTAAAAAACGACTCTTTTTTGATACCCGCCCCCGACCGCGGACCTACGTACTACGTGGATATCAACCCGGCGGTCCTTAAGCCTCGCGTATCTGCTCGCCGTCGCGGAAGAGGTACCGTTTTATTTTGCGGGTCGTCGTCTTCGGAAATTCTTCTTTACGGACCTTTATGATTTTGACCCGCTTATAGTCGGCCAGCGACCGACAGCACGCGGCGACGGCCTCTCGCACGCGGCCCTCGACGAATTCGTCCGTAAGCGGAACGGCAGCCCGACGGGCTTCACCCTCCAGGTACTCGTAATCGGGATGAATAGCCGCCCCCACGACCTCCCGGCCGCTCGACGGGTCCCGCATAGCCATGACCGCGGCCTCCGCGATCTCGGCCGCGGCGCCCAGCTCCGCCTCCACTTCCTCCGGGTAAACGTTCTTGCCGGCGGCCGTAACTATTACGTTTTTGAGGCGGCCCGTAATGTACACGTACCCGTCGCGGTCGAGCCACCCCGCGTCGCCGGTATAGAACCAGCCGTCGCGCAGGACGTTTGCGGTCAAGGCCGGGTCCTCGTAATATCCGACCATTACGTTATCCCCGGCGACCGCCACTTCGCCTACGCCGTCGGCGTTCGGCTCGTGAATCCGCACCTGAACCCCCGGTACGAGCACGCCGCTGGAGGCGAACTTGATCCGCTGGGGAACGTTCACCGAAACCACCGGCGCCGTTTCCGTTAGGCCGTAGCCTTGAAGGAGGTTCAAGCCGAGGCAATAAAAAGTCCGCGTAACCTCGGCCTTGAGCGGCGCAGCGCCGGAGATAAACATCCTGATAGTGTCCAGCCCCGCCTTCTTCCGCAAGCTCGCGAAAAAGAAACGGCCCAGGTTCGCCCCCGTGAGGACGTGAACGCCGCGCGTCAGACCCATAAAGGTTTTAAATAGGAGGCGTCGCAGCGGCGGCGCGTCGCCCACCGCGCGCCGCAGGCCGGCGAGCATCTTCTCGTAAAGCAGCGGGACGCCGCACATTATCGTGACGCCGGCGTCGCGGATGTCCCCGATTATCTCTTTGGACTTGAACGAACGGGCGTACGTAATAGCGCATCCGGCCGCGATCGGGATGAGCATCCCGGCCGTAGCCTCGAAGGTATGGTGGAGCGGCAAGAGCGAAAGGAAGACGTCGTTTTCGTCGAAATATAGCGCCTGGTACACCTGGTCGACGTTGGCGCCCAGGTTGCGATGGGTCATCATCGCGGCTTTGGAGGCGCCCGTCGTGCCGCTGGTAAATAACAATACGGCAAGGTCGTCCAGCGAGACGTCCCGGCTCATGTACTCCTCCCGGGCCCCGGCTTCGTCGCCCGTCGCCAGCGTTTCGGCCCACCCCCGGCTCGAGCCCTCGACCCCCTCCTCCATAGAAACCAGTTTCCGAAATTTGGGAAGGCGGCCTTTAAGGCTCTCTATCGTCGCGAGCGACGACGGCGACGATATTACCACCTCGACTTTCGCCCGCTCCAGAATGCCGGCGAGCTCTTTTTCCTTCAGCTGCGGGTCGAGCGGTACGCATACGGCGCCCCCGCCGGTGGCGGCGAGGTACGTTACGGCCCACTCGTAGCGGTTTTCGCCGATGACGCCGACGGGGGTACGGGCCTTTACGCCTATCTCGGCGAGCGCCGCGCCCAGTCTAACCACGTCGTCGTAGAGCTGGTTGTACGTAACGCGCGCGAATTCGCCGCTCGGGAGCCGCCGCTGCGCGAAGACGCGCTCGCCGAACTTCTCGCGGGCGCGCGCGACAAGCTCGAATATGGTAAAAACGCCGATACCCGGGCGGAACCCTTTACCCATTACTTTAACCTCACTCGAACGTTAACAGGAGTTTACGGGAAAGCGGATAATCGGTCAAGGAGTTTTTTGCCGGCGCCCGACAGCCGGAGAGGTCCGGGCGTCGTTACTCTTTTCGCGGCCCGGCCTAGGCTTCGACCGGTGTCAATATGATTATACCTTTAAGGACCAGC
>JAZGGY010000226.1:0-13516 GCA_036480675.1 bacterium
CCGGCAAGTTATCCCCCCTAATAATAGTGCATTATCGCGCCGCGAGGCCCCACGGCCCAGCCCTCCGTCGGCGAGACCATGTGCAGCGCGGTGAGCTGCCACGAGCCGCTGGGCATGTTCCGCTCCAACGTCCAGGCGTCGTCCTGGTAGCGGGAGAGGTGCATCTCGTCGCCGCCGGCCCAGCCCAGGCCGCTCCCGGCGAAGCCGCAGCACTGGTACGTCATGTCCGGGTCCGGGCTTCGGTACTTGCGGAAGCTCGAGCCGTTCCAACGGTAGAGCGACGCCACCGCGCCCACCACCCAACCGTCGTCGTCGGCGAAGAAGTGCAGGTCGGAGAGGTCTACTGTGGGCGGGAAGTCTTCCTCCTTCCAGCTCGAGCCGTCGTAGCGCAAGACCGTACCGCCGTCGCCCGCCGCCCACGCCGACTTGGCCGAAAGCACGCGGACTCGCCGGAGCGTCTGCGTCGTGGGCGACGTCTCGGCCGTCCACTCGCCGCCGCCGAACCTGAATATGCGGCCGCCCTCGCCCACCGCCCAGCCGTTGAGTTCGTCGACCAGCGCCAGGCCGTAGATATTCTTGCCGGGCGCCGGGTGAGGCCACTTCCGCCACGACAAGCCGTCCCAGTGGACGAAGTTGTCGCCGCCGCCCGCGGCCCAGGCCTCCCCGCCCGGCTCCGCGGCCACGGCGTACAGCGGCCCTATCTTCTCGGGCAACTCCGCGAAGGTCCACCGGAAGGCCCGGAAGTGCAATATCTCGCCGGCGCCGTTGCCGTCGACGCCCACCGCCCACACGTCGTCTCGAGCCGCCGCCGCCAGGTCGTACAGATCCGACGCGGTGGGGCCGATGTGCCAGTACCACGCCGGCACCGGCTCCTCCGGCGGTGGCGGTTCGTAGCACGCCAAAGCCAACAACGCCGCCGCGGAAAGTAACAATCCTATATAGCGAAACATAACGAACTCCCCGGCGTTTCCGCCGTCGTTAGTCGTCCTCCAAACACAGCCGACTCGTAGTCTTGAAGTGAACCTTGACAAACTCCTTTAGCGAGGCCCTTCCCTTTTTTTGAACGAGCCGACGCGCGGCCTCCTCGACCGAGGCCGACGCGCCCTTGGGAAGCGGCAGGCCGGCTTTCTTCGACAGACGCTCGAGGCCCGCCAGGAACTCGGCCCGCGCCACTATGGACGCCGCGGCCACGGCCACGTCCTCCTCGGCGCGGACCTTTTGGACCAGCTCTAGCTCGCGGCCGCGCTTCATCAACGCCCTGACGACGTAGGCGTCGTCGCCGAACTTGTCGGTAACGGCGCGGCCTATCTCGGGCCATTCCCCGGCCAAATTCTCTATGACGCGGGCGTGGGCCCAGGCGAGGATGCGGTTGAGGTTGGCCAGACTTTCGTAAAGCTCGTTGTAGCGCGCCGGGCCGATGGCGACGCGGGAATGGGGCAGCCCCTTCGAAATCTCGCCGGCCAGGACGGTCACACGCCGGTCCGATATTTTCTTGGAGTCGCGAACCCCGAGCTTCTTTAAAAATTCCTCGTCGGCGCCGTCGCGGACGTACACGCCAGCGACGACCAGCGGGCCGAAGTAGTCGCCCTTCCCGGACTCGTCGGTGCCGATGCGGCCTGGGCCGGTCACGTCCCTACCTTAGTACCCGAGCGCGCTGAAGGGTATGTCGAACTCGTCCCCGCGCTCCGCGGTCCCCTTCTCCTGCGCGCCGAGGTAGGCGCTGAGGTTATTCTTGATGCGCGCCCGCGCCACCAGGTCGCGGTACCATTCCGCCAATATGAGTTGCCGCCGCTGGCTCAACAGCCGCGTGCGGTACTCGTCGCCCCGCGTCGCGTACAACGCCGCGTCGGCCTCCTCCTTCTCGAGGACCTCGACGACGTAGAACCCGGCCGGGGTGCGGAGCGGCCCCACGACGTCGCCCTGGGGAGCATCGAAGGCCGCGGCGGCGACGCCGTAGTCGCTGCCCAATTGTGCCGCCGGCGCGTTACGCGTGAACGCCGGCGTCTCGCCGTACGTGGCGCCGAAGGCCCGGGCCGCGGCCTCAAGATCGCCGCGCTCCTTCGCCCCGCGGAACAGCTCGCCCGCGCGGCCGGCCACGGCCTCCAGCGCCTTATCTCGCCGCCAATCGGCAACGACGCGGTCCTTTACCTTATCGAACGGGGCCGGCCCGGGCTCAAGCTTGGCCGTCACCTGGTAGACGACGAAGCCGAGAAGGCGGCCGGCGGCGCCGCGCGTGGTCGGCTCGGTTACGGGCAGCGCCGAGCCCACCTCGCCCACGTCCAGCGCGAAAGCCTCCTCGGCGATGTGCCGCTGCCAACCCAACTCGCCTATCGGTTCGCCGGCGGCGAACGGCTCCGGCTCCACCACTTTCAACCCCAGCGCCCCGGCCTCGGCCGCCAGGTCCGCCTCTCCCGCCGCCCGGGCGGTGAGCTCCATCGCCGTCGCCATGGCCTGGTCCTCTCCGAGCTGCTTTCCGAGCATCTCCCTTATCTCGTCGGCCTGCTCCTCGAACGCCGGAACGTCCGTCTCGCGCTTGACGACGTGGTAGCCGAAGACGCTCTTAACCGGGCCGCTCAGCTCGCCCTCCTCGAGCGCGAACGCGGCCTCCTCGAAGTCGGGGTCCAACCGGCCCCGGCCGAAGAAGCCGAGGTCGCCGCCGCGGGAGGCCGAGCCCGGGTCGTCGCTCAGTTCCTCGGCGAGTTTGGCGAAGTCTTCGCCGGCGCGGATGCGGGCCGCGGCCGCCGCGGCCTTCCTACGAGCGCCCTCCCACGCCGATTCGGGCTGGCCCGGCTCCACCTCGAATAATATGTGGCGGCAGCGGATCTCGCCGGCGTCGAAGTGGACCGCCTTGTTGCGCTCGTAATACTCCCGGACCTGGGCTTCGCTGATTTCGATACCCTTGCGGGTTTTATCCAAATCGACGAACGCGTAGCGGATGCGCACGCGCTGGGGAAGGCGGTAGTCGTCGAGGTGGGCGGAATAGTAAGCCTTCACCTCGCCGTCCGAGGGTTCAGCCTCGGCGTCCGGCGTGGCCGGCAGGAACGCGTACGCCACCCGCACCTTCTCCGTCTCTTCGTCGAAGCGGGCTTTCACTTCCGCGTCGGAGACGCGCGCCGCGGCGCTCACCATCTCGAAGACGCGGTCCATAAGGATGGCGTCGCGGAGCCAACTCTCGAACTCGCCCGGCGTCATGCCCTGCTGTTCGGCGACGAAGGTCTCGTACTTGCGCCGGTCGAACGAGCCGCCGGACTGGAAGTTGGGGTTGTTCTCCAGCAGGATGCGGATCTCTTCGTCGGACACGCGGAGGTCCATACGCCGGGCTTCGCGGAGGACGAGCTCCTTCATCACTATTTGATTCAACACCGAGTTGGCGGTCGACAGCCGGAGGTCGCGCTCCGCGGCCTCGGTGAGCGGGCGCTGCGATTCGCTCTGGAAGCGCTGGTAGCGCAGCCTCATCTCGCGGTAGAATATGGGGTCGAACTCGCTCTGGCCTATCTTCTTGCCGTCTATCTCGACGATGGTGGGGCCGTGGGTCTCGCCGCCCACTATCTTGCGGAGCGTCGTCGCCCCCACGAAGAACAGCGACGCGACGAACGCCACCGCCACCGCCCACATCACGGGCTTCATGCCCTCGCGCATTTTTCTTATGGCCGCCAAGTCGAAACCTCCGTAACGCCGGCTCGAGCCGGCTTAATTCTCGCGGAACTAGCTACGCCCCTCGGGCGCGTCGTCGTACCGGCCGAGCCGGGCCAACGCGACGCCCCGGTTATTATACGCTTTTGCGCTGCCCGGTTCAAGCTCTACCGCGCTCTCAAACGCAACGAGCGCGGCCTCGTTATCGCCGCGCTTCAGGAGGGCGTTGCCTTCTTCTACACCTGCTATGCGGGCTTCTCCGCTTTCGGAAGGCATATCCCGGATTTCCCCGAAGTAATTCAGGGCGCCAGCTACCATCGCTGCCGGCGCCCGGGCTTATCCGTAGAAACGCCCGCTGTCCTATCCTAGCCCTCGGCGGCCTTTATCGCCGCTTGCGCCGCGGCCAGCCGCGCCACCGGGACCCGGTAGGGCGAACAGGACACGTAGTCTAAGCCTATCTTGTGGCAGAAGGCGATAGTCGCCGGGTCGCCGCCGTGCTCGCCGCAGATGCCAATTTCGAGCTCGGCCTTGGCGCCGCGGCCTTTCTCGACGGCTATCTCCATCAGCAGGCCCACGCCGTCGACGTCCAACGTCTGGAACGGGTCCTCCTTAAGGATGTAGTGGTCGACGTAGTAGCGGAGGAAGGGGCCGGCGTCGTCGCGGCTGAAGCCGAAGGCGGTCTGCGTGAGGTCGTTGGTGCCGAAGGAGAAGAAGTCGGCGATGAGACCTATTTCGTCGGCGGTCAGCGCGGCGCGCGGCACCTCGATCATGGTCCCGACTTTGTAGGACACGGTCACGCCCTCGGCGTCCATCACCTCGTCCGCGGCGTCGCGCACCACCAGCAACTGGTTGTATAGCTCGTTTACGTGGCTGACGAGCGGTATCATTATCTCGGGGTGGACCTCGGTACCCTCGCGTACGCACTCGACCGCGGCGCCGATTATGGCGCGCGCCTGCATCCGGGTTATCTCGGGATAGATGATGCCGAGGCGGCAGCCCCGGAGGCCCAACATCGGGTTGAGCTCGCGCAGCGTCTCCATCTTCTCGGTCAGCTCTTCGGCCGGGATATCCAGCTGTCCCGCCAATTTCTCGACCTGCGCCGGCTCGCGGGGCAGGAACTCGTGGAGCGGCGGGTCGAGGGTGCGGATGACGACGGGGCGGCCGGCCATGGCCCGGAATATGCCGACGAAGTCCTCCCGCTGCATGGGCCGGAGCTCTTCGAGGGCCGCGCGCCTGCCGGCCTCGTCGCGGGCGACGATCATCTTTCGCATCGACGTGATGCGGTCGCCGGCGAAGAACATGTGCTCGGTGCGGCAGAGCCCTATGCCCTGCGCGCCGAACTTTACCGCTATGGCCGCCTGGTCCGGCTGGTCGGCGTTGGTCCAAACCCCCAGCCGCCGGGCCTCGTCGGCCCACGACATGAACTCGGTGAACTGTTGGTACACCTTCGACTCTTCCGGCGGGAGCGTCTCGTCGACGAGGACGCGTTTTATCTCCGACGGCTGGGTCTCGAGGCCGCCCAGCAGCACCTCGCCGGTCGTCCCGTCTAGCGAGACCTCGTCGCCCTCTTTTACGACCGCGCCCCCCAGCGCGACGAACTGGCGCTTCTTGTAGTCTATGCGGATGTCGCTGCAGCCGACGACGCAGACCTTGCCCATCTGGCGGCCCACGAGCGCCGCGTGCGAGGTCATGCCGCCGCGCTCGGTCAATATGCCCTGGGCGGCGGACATCCCCCTGATGTCCTCGGGCGACGTCTCCGCCCGCACCAGTATGACCTTCTCGCCGCGTTCGGCCCACGCCGTGGCGTCGGCGGCGTTGAAGACGACTTTACCCGCCGCGGCGCCCGGGCCGGCGTTCAGGCCGCGCGCGATAACCTTGCCCGCCCTGACCGCGGCCTCCTTCTGCTCCAGATCGAACACGGGCCGCAGGAAGTGGTTGAGCTGCTCCGGCTCCATCGAGAGGAGGGCTTCCTCCTTGCTCATCAAGCCTTCGGCCACCATGTCGATGGCGATGGTGAGCGCGGCGTACGCCGTCCGCTTGCCGGAGCGCGTCTGCAGCAGCCACAGCCGGCCGCGTTCGAAAGTGAACTCTATGTCCTGGAGGTCGCGGAAGTGGGCCTCGAGTTTGCGCGACGCCTCCTCCAGCTCGCTATATATGGAGGGCTTATCTTCGGCCAGCGCCTCGATGGGTTTGGGGGTCCGTATGCCGGCGACGACGTCCTCCCCCTGGGCGTTGGAGAGATATTCGCCGTAGAGGCCCGTCTCGCCCGTGGCCGGGTTGCGGGTGAAGGCGACGCCGGAGCCCGAGTCCTCGCCCAAGTTGCCGAATACCATCGACTGGACGTTGGCCGCCGTCCCCCACTCGTCCGGGATATTGTTTATCTGGCGATAGGCGATGGCCCGCGGATTGTCCCACGACGCGAAGACCGACCTTATGGCCCCCCATAATTGCTCGCGCGGGTCGTCCGGGAAATCGACGCCCTTGCGCTCCTTCACCGCCTCCTTGAAGAGGCGAACCAATCCCTTTAAGTCCTCGGCGCTCAGCTCGACGTCGAGCTCGACGCCGCGGTCCTTCTTGACGGCCTCTATTATCTCCTCGAACGGGTCGACGTCGTCTTCCGTCTCCGGCTTCAGGTCCAGGACGACGTCGCCGTACATCTGGACGAAGCGCCGATACGAATCGTACGCCGGCCGCGGGTCCCCCATCTGTCGCGCCAGGCCGGCGACGGTCTTATCGTTCAGGCCGATGTTGAGGACGGTGTCCATCATCCCGGGCATAGAGACCCTCGAGCCCGACCGCACCGACAACGACAGCGGTTTGTCGACGTCGCCGAACCGGCGGTCCAGCGATTGCTCCACCCGTCCCAGGTGGATCTCGACCTCCTCCTCCAGGCTCGGGGGGAACTCGCCGTTGCGGTAAAAATATACAGAGGCTTCGGTGGTAATGGTAAAGCCGGGGGGTACCGGGATGCCGATGTTGGTCATCTCGGCCAAGCCGGCTCCTTTGCCGCCTAACAGGTCCTTCATCTTGCCGGTGCCTTCGGTGGCGCCGTCGCCGAAGAAATATACGTACTTCGTATCCATAAAGCCCTCCGAGGCGGGAATCGACTACCTGGACAAGTGGGTATTTAGTTAATCCGGCTATTTTACATTAAAACTTGAAGGATTTCAACCGCCCCGTCGTTAATACGATGTTATAATATTTTGGCATAGAAACAATTTCTTATGCAACCCGGCCTGGAGACAATACTACCTCTCGTGGAAAAACCCGCGCGCTACATCGGCGGCGAGACGGGCGCCGCGCCGCCGGCGCGCCCGGGCGAGTTGCGCTTCGTCCTGTGCTACCCGGACATCTACGAAATAGGTATGAGCCACAAGGGTTTCTTAAACCTATACGCCGCGCTGGCCGAAGTTGAAGGCGTGGCCGCCGAAAGGTGCTTCGCTCCCTGGGGCGATATGGCGGCCGAGCTCCGCCGGCGGGCCGTCCCGCTCGGCGCGCTCGAGTCGGGCCTGCCGCTCTCCTCCGCCGACGTGCTCGGCTTTTCGTTCGCGACGCCGCTGAACTTCACCACCGCGCTGACGATGCTCGAGCTCGCGGGCGTGCCGCTATTTGCCGCCGACCGAGGCGACGCCGACCCGGTCGTCGTAGGCGGCGGCCAGGCTATGTTCAACGCCGAGCCGATGGCGGATTTCCTGGACGCCGTCGCGTTGGGCGAAGGCGACGAGCTGGTCGTCGAGCTCGCCGAAGTCGTCCGTGCCGTAAAAGCCGATGGCGTTACTCGAGCCGAGATGTTGAAGCGGTTGGGCGGCGTAGAGGGCGTGTACGTGCCGTCGTGGTACGAGGCGACGTACGACGGCGGCCTTTTCGCCGGACTCCGGCGGAAAGAGCCCTCCGCCCCGGCGCGGGTTCGGAAGCGGACGCCCGCCGACGAGGCGGCCGTCCCGGCCTCGCCCCCCCTGGTGGCCAACGTGCCGCCCATCCACGACCGCCTGACGGTCGAAGTCACGCGGGGGTGCGTATGGGGGTGCCGCTTCTGCCAGGCGGGGATGGTCACGAGGCCGGCGCGCGAGCGCGACGCCGACGCCTGCCTGGGGGAAGCGGAAGCGCTCACGACGGCGACCGGCGCCTCGGCGCTGTCGTTCCTCGCCCTCAACGCCTGCGACTACTCGGCGCTGAAGCCGTTGCTTGAGAACGTCCGCTCGAGCCGCCCCGACGTCAACCTGTCGCTGCCGGCGGCGCGCATATCGTCGTACCGCGGCGAGCTTTCGGCGGCCCTCATATCGCAGCGGCGGAGCCAACAGACCTTCGCCCCCGAGGTCGGCGCGGACCGCCTGCGCGGGGTCATCAACAAAGACTTCGCCAACGACGACGTCGTCGCCGCGGTGGCCGCCGCCGGCCGCGCCGGCTGCCAGAACGTTAAACTCTACTTCATGGTGGGCCTTCCGTCGGAAACGGACGAGGACGCCGCGGCGGTGGGCGAGCTCATCGCCCCCTGCCGGCGGGCGCTCCGCGACGGCCTGGGGCGCTGGGGGAACCTCTCGGCCGCCGTATCGCCCTTCGTGCCGCAAGCCCACACGCGGTTCCAATGGCTGGGCCTCGCGCCGCCGGAGGTGCTGGCGCGCCGCATCGCGCTGGCCAAGAAGGCCGCCCCCCGGCAGGTCAAGGTCGACGGCGACGTCGGCTCGCGCGTCCTGGAGGCTTGCCTCGCCCGGGGCGACCGCCGCCTGGGCCCGGTCATCCTGGAGGCGCACCGCCGCGGCGCCCGCTTCGACGCCTGGCGCGACCACTACGACGCCGACGCGTGGGAGGCGGCGTTCGCCGCCGCGGGCCTGGACATGGAAACGTTCGCCCGGCGCGAGCTGTCGCTCGAGGCGCCGCTGCCGTGGGACCACGTCGACGTCGGCGTCACGAAAGATTTCCTGGTCGCCGAATTCAAGAAGGCCGCAGAGGGCCGGCCCACGCCCCCTTGCGAGAGCGTCGCCTGCCGGCGGTGCGGCGCGTGCGACGACGACGGCGTTACGCTTCAATTCGCGGCGTCGGAGCTCCCCAAGGCCGAAGCGCCCGCTCGCCCGGCCCTCACGAGCCGGAAACAACGGCTGAGGTTCAAGTACGGCAAGGTGGGGCCGCGGCGGTGGTTGTCGCACCTCGAGCTGTACCGCTTGCTGCTGGCGCAATTGCGTCGCGCCGGCGTGCCGCTCTCGCGGTCCGGGGGTTTCTCGCCCAAGCCGCGGCTGGTGCTGGCGCCGGCGCTGCCGGTGGGCGTCGCCGGCCTGGACGAATACGGCGAGGTCTTCCTGAACGAGGAAACCGCGCCCCAGGACTTCGTCGCGCGCGTCAACGAGGAGGAACCGTTCGTCCTGGCTCGCGCATGGGAGGAAGCCGTGCGCGGGCCGGCGCTGGAGATAACGGTCGAGGGCGCGCATTACCGCGTGGAGTTCGTACCGCTGGCCGCGTCCTTGAATATACAAACGGAAACCGTGCTCGACAACGTAGACGCGCGGTTGGCCGAAGGCAGCGTCGTCGTCTCGAGCCGGCGCGGCACGAAAGACCTGGGCGACGAACTGCAGATTGAGTCCTGGTCGGGCGAAGACGGCGTGTTGGAGTTTTACCTCGCCGCCGGCGCCACGGGGTCGTTGTACGACGTCGTAGCCCAGCTGGCGGGAGTGTCGGCCGCCGAGGCGCGCGCGGCCCGCGTCACGAGAACGCGCGTCGTGCTGGCCGAGGCGGACGCCGCCGGGTAACCCAATAGCTCGTTTTTCTTTGCCTCCGGGCGGCGCAATTGGTATAATTACCCGTACGAGGTCTGAATTCGCGGCCCGTACTTTGTCGCAAAAGGAGCTATGACGCAAAAGGACATCCTGGTCGACACCTCGCTGGGCGAGGTGCGCGTTGCCGTGCGCGAAAACGGCAAGTTAGTGGAGCTGTACCTCGAGCACGAGGAGGCGGGGCATTACGCCGGCGACGTTTACAAAGGCCGGGTGGAAGACGTGCTCCCCGGCCTCGGCTCGGCCTTCGTCGACATAGGCTACGAAAAGCGAGGCCTGCTGCACGCGTCCGACATAGTCGCGACCGGCATCGAGGACATAGACGAGGTCTTCCTATCGCGGGCCGGCGCGACCAAAGCGGGCGCCGCGCCGGCGCGCGGCCGCATAGAGGACGTACTACAGCCCGGGCAAAACATAATCGTCCAAGTAACCAAAGAATCGATAGGCGATAAGGGCCCTAAGCTCACCACGGCCGTCGCCATCCCGGGCCGCTACCTCGTGCTGGCGCCTCACGCCGACCGCGTCAACATATCGTCGCGCATCGAGGACGACGACGAACGCGAGCGCTTGCGGAGCTTGGCCGTAGAAGCCAAACCCCCCGGCTACGGCTTCATAGTCCGCACCGCGGCCCAAGGCATAGAGCCCGAATTCATATTGCGCGACCTCGAGGACCTTGTCGAAACGTGGCGCCGGATCCTGAAAAAGTCGGAGCGGAAGCGCGCGCCGGTCCTCCTCTACAAAGATAAAGACCTTCTGGAGCGCGTCCTACGCGACCAGTTCACCGGCGACGTGGACACGTTCATCGCCGACTCCCTCGCCACCTACGAACGCGTCGTCCTGTTGGCGGAGAAGTACGCGCCGCATTTCGTCTCCCGCGTCCGGCTGTACGAGGACGACCACCCCATCTTCGACGCCTACGCCATCGAGGGCGAGATCGACCGGATGTTCCGGCGGAAGATATGGCTGAGGAGCGGCGGGTACATCGTCATCGACGAGACCGAGGCGCTGGTAGCCATAGACGTAAACACGGGGCGCTTTCTGGGGCGCGAGGACCAGGAGGATACAATACTTAAAACCAACCTCGAGGCGGCGGCCGAGATCGCCCGCCAGGTCCGACTTCGCAACATCGGCGGCATTATCATCATCGACTTCATCGACATGACGGTCGCGGAGAACAAAAACAAGGTCCTCGAAGCCCTCAAGGAATACATGGCGAGAGACCGGGCCCGAAGCAAAATACTGGAATTGTCGGAGCTGGGTATGGTGGAGATGACCCGCCAGCGGCAACGCGGCAGCCTGGTCGCGGCGCTCAGCCGGACGTGCCCGTATTGCCGCGGCCGCGGCGCCGTCCTGGACTACGACGTAATAGGCGCCAAAATCGAGCGCGAGCTCACGCGCCGCCTGCGCGAAGAGAGCCGGGAGGAAATAACGGTCGTCGTCCACCCGCGCGTAAAAAATTTCCTGGACACGACGTTCGAGGAACGCTTAAACCGGCTCGAGCTCGAAAACGACGCCCAGGTCAACGTCGTCTCCCGCGAAGACATGGCGCTGGACGAAGTAGAAATAATCAACCCTCGGCGCGGCGCCGGAAAACGCCGCCGTTAACGCCAACCGGCGCCCTTATCATTAAAAAAGGAGGAACGTAATTTGCCGCCTAAAAAAGCCGACGAGGAAAAGCACGATACGAGTTTGGACCTCGACGTTCTGCGCGAATTGCGGAACATCGACCAAAGCCTGATCTCTTTGAAAGCGGCCTTCGAGAAACTAAAATCGGCGGGGGATTTGACGGACGACGACATAGACGTCATTATGCAAGAATTCGAAGGTTTCGTTTCCGGCAAGGTGACGCAGCTGGACAAAGTGCGCAACGACCTGCGCGCCCTCTACGAGCGCTACTACGAAAAATACCACGACCGCGCCATCGTCTCGGTCCACGGGGGCGTGTGCCACGGCTGCTTCGTGACCATCCCGCCCATGCGCCTCGACATTATCCGCCGTATGGACAGCATCGAATTTTGCGACAACTGCGGCCGGATCTTAATATGGGAAGCTGAATGACGACGTTTCCCCCGCCCCACCTATGACCCCCTCCCTTCGAGTTTATCACGACGACGACATCTCGCCGGCCCCGCTCGAGGGCGCCGAGGTGGCGGTACTCGGCTACGGCAGCCAGGGCCGGGCGCAAGCCCTCAACCTCCGCGACGGCGGCGTCGGCGTCACGGTGGGCCTCAGAGCCGAGAGCGCGAGCCGCAACCTCGCCGCCGAGGACGGCTTCGCCGCCGTCGAGCCGGCCGCGGCCGTCGCCGGCGCTTCGTTCGTCGCCGTCCTCGTCCCCGACGAGGTCCAGCGTGAATTCTTCAGCGGCGACGTAGCGCCCAACTTAAAGCCGGGGGCCGTAGTCATCTTCGCCCACGGCGGCCCGGTTCACTTCGGCGACGTCGCGCTACCGGAGGGCGTGGACGTCGTACTCGTCGCGCCCATGGGCCCGGGTCGCCTCCTGCGCGTGTCTTACGTGGAAGGCCGCGGCCTTAACGCCAAGGCTGCGGTGGCACAAGACGCCACGGGCCGGGGTTGGCCGCGCGCGCTGGCGTACGCCCGGGCGTTGGGGTGCGGCCGCGCGGGCGTGATCGCCACGACCTTCGCCGAGGAGACCCGGCTCGACCTCTTTTCGGAACAGGCGGTCCTGTGCGGCGGCGTCCCCGCGCTGGCCGAAGCCGCGTTCGAGACGCTGGTGGCGGCCGGTTATCCGCCGGCGCTGGCCTATATCGAGTGCGTCCGCGAGATAAAGTACATCGCCGACCTGATGTTCGAGTACGGCGTCGACGGCATGCGGCGGCGCATATCGTCGACCGCGCTGTACGGCGGCGCCACCCGCGGCCCGCGCGTCGTCGGCCCGGAGGCCGAAAAAGCGCTGAAGGAAATATTGGAAGCTATTGAGGACGGCTCCTTCGCCGCGGAGATGAAGAAGCGCTGGCCCGGCCGGGAAGAGTCCCTCAAGGCGGTACGCAACGACGGCCTGGAGGCCGCGCGCGAGGAGTTCGAGAAAACGGTCCGACGAGCCGAGAGCGAATGAAAAAGCGGCCCAAGCGGGCCGCTTTTTTTCGTCGTTCCGTGCTTCTTTAGTGCGTAACCACCATACGGCGAACGGCGCTGCCGCAGGAGGCGTTGAGCCGATACAGGTACACGCCCGGCGCAACGTCGCGGCCGGCGTCGTCGGCCAGGTTCCAAACTACCTCGCGGCGGCCCGGCGCGCTCGCGCCGGCGTCGAGCGTCCGCACTCTCCGCCCGGCGAGGTCGTATATCGTTACGGCATAATCGCCCGATACTCCGACCGGCAGCGAGAACGCTATCGTCGCGTCGGTAGTCGTCGGGTTGGGGTAGCTGGGCTCGAGCGCGAAGGCGTACGCCGTCTTGATGCCCGGCGTAGCCGGCGCCGGCCCGAACAGCTCGGCCTTGCCGGTAACGGGAATTACCTCGAGCCAGTAATTGTACGTCGTCGCGGCGACGACGTCGCGGTCCTCGTACGCGAACGGCGTCCTGCCCGTTATAAGCTCGGCGTTAAGACGCTCGCGGCCGACGTCGGCCGCGCCCTCGCCGGTTCCCCGGTACACGTTAAAGCCGGCGTACGTGCCGCTCTCGCAGTCCCACGCTAGGCGAACGCGGTCGTCCAGCGCCGCGGCGCGGAAGTACTTGAGGTCGACCCCGGTGGAGGCCTTGAGGAACTTCAGCGCCTCGTAGACGTTTATGCGGCCGGCGCCGTTGTGGTTCACCTTCGTGCCTCTTGTTTGGCCGGGTAAGGGGTCGGCCGTGAGCTCGAGAGCACGCTCGATCTGGGCGGGCGGCAACGTATCGTCGTAGTCCAATAGCAGCGCCACCGCACCCGCGGCACCCGGCGTCGACATCGACGTACCGCTCTTATAGGTATAGCCGCTGGTGTTGCTGTAATCGCAGGACTTAACGTTAACCCCCGGGGCACAGAAATCCGGCTTGATCAGGCCGATGCCCGGGCTCCAGTGGTAGTCGTCGTAGGGCGCGTTTTGCGCGTGCCTGTGCATATCCCAGCACCCCGGGCCGCGGCCGCTGAAATAGGCCAGGTAGTCGTTGGAATCGGTAGCGCC
>JAZGGY010000227.1:0-6935 GCA_036480675.1 bacterium
CGGCAGCGGCGAAGTATTGGACGCGGTCGTTTTTGCTGTCGGTCACGAAAATGTGGTTGCCGGCCGAGACGGCCACGCCGTACGGGTCGTCGAACCGGCCGTTGGCCGTGCCGTGCGAACCCCATTGGCCCTCGTACACCCAGTCGCCGTAAACACAAAAAGCCGTCAGCGCCGTCAGCGCCGCGGCCGTGATTATCGTGAGCTTCCTCATTTCCCTGAACCTCCTCGAGCTACTGCCCTCTTAGATTAACTATAACAGGAAATACCGGACGGCACCAACTAAAAAAGCGCCGACCTTCAGGTCGGCGCCTACGTCTTTGAGCAAAAGGGAGGTTATCTAAACAACGCCCGCACGCGGCCGAGGGAGACCGGCTCCACCGCGGGGTCGGAGGGGCGGAAGTACTGGATGCGGTTGTTCTGGGTATCGGCCACGTAAATTCTATCGCCGGCGGCGTTGGAGGCGATGCCCTCCGGCTCGTCGAAGTGGCCGCGGCCCGTGCCGAACGCGCCCCACTTGCCGAGGAACGAGCCCGTAGCGGTGAAGTATTGGACGCGGTTGTTGTCGCCGTCGGCGACGTAGACGTTGCCGTTGGCCGCCAGCGCCACGCCGGCGGGGGCGTCGAACCGGCCGTTGCCCCATTTACCCAGGTAGGAGCCGGCGGAGTTGAAGTATTGGATGCGGTCGTTAGCCCAATCGGCGACGTATACGTTACCGCTCGAGGCGACGGCCACGCCGACGGGGAGGACAAATTGGCCGTTGCCGGTTCCTATCGAACCCCACTTGCCGAGGAACGAGCCGGTCGGCGTAAAATACTGCACCCGTCCGTTCATCCGGTCCGTTACGTATACGTTGCCGTTCGGGCCCAAGGCTATGCCGGCGGGGAATTGGAACTGGCCGTTGCCGGTTCCTGACGAGCCCCACTTGCCGAGGAAGGAGCCGGTCGCGGTGAAATATTGGACGCGCTGGTTCCACTCGTCGGCGACGTAGACGTTGCCCCCCGGCGCCACGGCGACGCCGTTGGGCTGGTTGAACCGTCCGTTGCCCGTTCCGGGCACACCCCACTTGCCCGCGTAAACCCAGTCCGTGGCGGCGGCGGCCGCGGCGAGCGCCGCGACCGCGATTATCGCGAGTTTCCTCATTACCTTTTACCTCCTCGGGCTACTGCCCTTTGCGCATAAATATAATATAAAAACCTCGACGGCCACAAATAAAAACGGGCCGGCCTTAGGGTCGGCGCCTACGACTAGGGGCGTTAACAAGGGGCTTATGCCCCTTGCGTTTTTTGGCGACTTGCGAGTCGCCCCTACAAAAACCTTCCGCGCCGTCCGATAATAACCGGCGCCGGGGCGGTTACCGGAATAACGACTTCACGCGGCCCAGCGACGTGGGCGCAACGGCATACTCCGAATCTTTGAAATATTGAATACGGTTGTTAACCGAATCAGCTACGTACGCTCGGTCGCGCTTCCGATTTACCGCGACGCCGAGAGGGTACGAAAATTCGCCTTTACCGCCCCCCCGCTTTCCCCACTCGCCGAGGAACGAACCATTTGCGGTGAAACGTTGAATCCGGTGGTTATTTGTGTCGACTACGTAGACGTCCCCGTTAAGCGCGCTGTTCAGGCCGGAAGGCACGCTGAATTGCCCTTCTCCGTTGCCCGAACGGCCCCACCAGCCGAGGAACTTACCGGCGGCCGTGAAGCGCTGGACGCGGTGGTTATACGAATCGGTGACGTAGACGTTGCCGTTGGGGCCTACCACCACGTCATACGGGTCCCGGAATTCGCCGCTGCCTGTCCCCCACACACCCCACTCGCCGAGATAGGAACCGGTCACGGTAAAGTATTGTACGCGGTCGTTGTCCGTATCCGCCACGTATACTATACCGGCCGGCGCAACGGCTACGCCCTTTGGTTTCATGAAGAGCCCTTTGGCCTTACCTTTCGAACCCCACGCACCCAGGAAGGAGCCGTTGGCGGCGAAGTACTGAATCCGGTCGTTGAAGGTATCGGCCACGTAAACGATTCCTTTCCGGCCGACGGCTAAGCCCGAAGGTTTGAAAAGCTGACCTTTGGATTTGCCTTTTGTTCCCCATTTACCCAGGAAATATCCGTCAGCGGTGAAGTATTGGACGCGGTCGTTGTAGGTATCGAGTACGTAGATGTGGCCGCCGGGGCCAATCGCTACATTGTCTGGATGTTCAAATTGTCCGTTGCCGGTTCCGGTCGAGCCCCACTGCCCCTCGTACACCCACTCGCCCCAAGCGCATACGGCCGCCAGCGCGCCCAGCGCCGCGGCCGTCGTTATAGCAAGCTTCTTCATTACCCGTTACCTCCTCGAGCGACTGCCCTCTCCTTTAGACTATACTACGTAACGTTGCCGAATACCACCAAAAAAGGCTAACGGCAAGGCCGGCCCCGATTTTTTTATCACGGAACAAGGGCTTTAAGGCTTTGTCCGAGGTGTGGCCTAAAGGGTGCACAGCCGCGCGCCCCTACAAAAACCTTCCGCGCCGTCCGTTAATAACCGGCGCCACGGCGGTTACCGGAACAACGCCTTCACGCGGCCGAGGGAGGCCGGCACTACGGCAACGGTGCCCCACTTAAAATATTGTACGCGGTGGTTGCCGGTATCGGCGACGTAGACCCTGTCTCCCTCGAGCGCTACGACGATGCCCACCGGCCCGCTGAATTGGCCGTTGCGCTCGCCGTACTCGCCCCACTTGCCGAGGAAGGAACCGCTCGAAGTGAAGTGCTGGATCCGGTCGTTGTCGCTGTCGACGACGAAGACGCTGCCTTCCGGCCCTATAGCGACGCCGGAAGGGTCTCGGAATTGGCCGTCGCCGGAGCCCCACCAGCCCCACTTGCCCAAGTACGAACCGCTCGAGGTGAAGTACTGGATCCGGTCGTTGTCGGTGTCGGCGACGTAGACGACGCCTTCCCCGTTTACCGCGACGCCCAAAGGCTCTTTAAACTTGCCGTTGGCCGACCCTGGGGAGCCCCATTTGCCGAGGAACGAGCCGGTGGAGTTGAAGTATTGGACGCGGTCATTTTGGGAATCGGCGACGTATATATAGCCGGCGGGGTGGATGGCTACGCCGAAGGGGGCGGTAAACCGGCCGTCGCCCGAGCCCTGGGAGCCCCATTTGCCCTTAAACGAACCGTTCTCGGAAAAGTACTGGACGCGATCGTTAACGGCGTCGACGACGTAGAAGTTGGTCCGCTCGACTGCCATGACGCCGGCGGGCCATTCGAACTGGCCGTCGCCCGAGCCCCTCGACCCCCATTTGCCGCGAAAGTCGCCCGAAGCCGAGAAGTACTGGACGCGGCAGTTGCCGGAGTCGGTTACGTAAACGTCGGCGTTAGGGGTCAAGGCGACGTCGATAGGGTCGATGAATTGGCCGTCGCCGGGGCCGAACGTCCCCCACTTGCCCTCGTAGACCCAGTCCGCCGCGGCGCCGGCGGCGGCCAGGGCGAAGGCGGCAACCCCGAAAATCAACGCTTTCCTCATCTCGGGCATCCTTCAACTCCGGACTGAAAATTTCCTACAAGCCGCCGCGGCGTTGCGCTCGGCCGCCGATTCCGGGAGTCGCTTTTCGGGAAAAGGAACATCCAGTAAAGAGCGACGGCCCCACAAGGCCGCCGGTGAGTATTATAGAATAACAACCTTTTTTAGGCAAGTATAAAATATCCCGTCGCCGGAAATTGTGGCCAGCCGAAACGCAATAAAAAGGACCGCGCGGGGCCCCTGCGAAAAGAGTAGACAAGGGGCTTAAGCCCCTTGTAATAGCGCACAGGTGTACGCCCCTACCGGCCGGTCGCCGTTATCTAAGCGGCGCCCTCCGCAGCCCGTTTTTCGGGAAGAAGAACGCCTTCTTGCGGCCTACCAGCGTCGAAACGACCGGGTCTTTTACCAAACTTTGCCACTGGAACTTCGGCCCTCCGGCCCGCCATCTCCCTCGGAACAGCCGGGAAAGGCTTTTATAATAAGTAGCGACGGGTCGGTTGAGCATGGCCACCACCTTATTGAGTAAGGTCTCCATTTGGGCGGGGTCTATGCGAGGGTGGCGCCATACCAGGTGTTGGCAGTCGAAACGGCGACATGCGCGCTCGAAGATGCCGTACCTGGCGTCGATTTCGTCCCAAAAGGGCGTGCCCGGAAAAGGCGTAATCACGCTGACGGTATGGATGTCGAATCCGGCGTGCTTGAGGACGAGGGCGTCCCGGACGGTATCCTCGGCGGTCATGTTGGGGAAGCCGATCATATAAGAGGCCATGCGCAACAGGCCGCTTTTTTCGCCGCTTGCTCGTATGAAGGCCGAGACCTCCTCCACCGTCTGCTTCTTGTCCACCGCGTCGAGGGCCTCCTGGTTCATGGATTCCAACCCGATATGAACGATGCGCAGACCGCGTTCGTACCATTCGTCCAGGTGGCGCAAGACCGTCGTCGCCCGGGTCTGGCAATACCAGCGGAACTTGTATCGCGCCAGCAGGCCCGTAACGCGGTCGGCGTTCTCCGCTCGAGCGCCGAATAATTCGTCGGGGACGAAGACGTAATTCACGCCCGCTCGTTTATAATATCGCAGGACGCGGTCGACGCCTTCGACGTTGAAGTGGTACCGCTTTTTGTCGAACGCCGGCGTCTGGCAGAACGTGCATTTGAAGGGGCAGCCGCGTTGGGTGAAGAGCAAGCCGAACGCTAAAATTTTTATGTTCCCGGGGATGGTGCGGATCCGGCCGATTATAGGGGGAACCGCGACGTCGTCCTCGGGGACGCTATAACCGAAAACTCGCGCTATTTCGTTTTCCCCCGGCCCAATAACGACGCGGTCTACGATTTGCGGAACGCGGGGGTCGAGCGCGCCGTAATTCCCGGCCCACGTCTCGCCGACGCCCCGGCGACGCGCTTCCTCGGCCATCCTCTCTATCTCGTCAATTTCGGTTTGATAGAAACTGAACCCTACCACGTCCCACCCTTCCTTTAGCTTGGCGACGTACTCGGGCCAACTCGGGTACTCCATTATCTCGACCTCGGGCACGTTTTGTTTGATAAAGCGCAGGCCCGGGCTGAAGTAGCGGCGCATGCTGAAGCGGGGGATGCCTTGCGTAACGCCGCCCAGCGAGTCGTTAACGTCACCCTCGAATCGTCGGTAGACCGTGGACAGGAGGACCTTCGGGTTTGTAGAAACCGGTTTCATAACGGCAGCGCCTCCGCTCTTTTCTTACGAACGGTTACGTATCCCGGTTGCGGGTCGAAGTAGAACCTCTTGCGGCCGGCAATCCCCAGGCAAAAAAAGCCCATATTATCAAAGCCGCCAGAACCACCGGGACCTGGGGCGCGCTTCTATTAAAACCGGCCATTTTCCGTTCCCCTTTCCGGACAACAAAAAACCCGGGCCGGCACTTAGCCGAACCTGGGCATTATCTCGCAACGCGCGGCGCGCGTGGCGCCGTATTTTATTAAATTTGTTTCTCCCGACCCGGGCATTCCTTACCCCTATCAATTAACGTACCCGGTTACGTGTGCGTCCCCCTCGCGAGCCATTGTCGAATAACGAAATATTTTAGTCAAGTAAAATGTTTCCCCGGCTGAGAAAAATAAAAAGGGCCGGCGCTAAGGCCGGCCTCTACATTTCCCGTCCGGGGGGGCGGTTGAGGTCAACGGCGAGCTCCCCCGGTCATTTCAACTCGCCCTCGACCCTCTTGATATAACGCTTAACCTTCGCGTTCCCGGGGTCGTAGATCAACGCCCGGCGCAAGGCCTTGAGCGCCGCCGTAAGTTCCCCGCGGGAATAGAAATCGAGGCCCCGGAGGAGGTAGGCGTCGACCAATTTGCCGCGGGCCGCGCCGTAGGTGGGATACTCCCCCACGACGGCGCCGAGGATGCGTATGGCGCCGCCGATGTCGCCGCCGCTGAGGGCGGCCTTCCCCCGCCCGTAGGCTTCGACGGCTTCCGGCGGGATGGTACGTTTTACAACCTCCGGCTCGGGCTTGGGCGTCGGCCTGGGCCTGGGCGCGGGCGCGCGAAGGCTCTCGGCGAGCAGGCGCTCCGACTCCTGCAACAGCTCGCCCGCTTCGGCGTGGCCCGGGTGCGCGGCGAGGACCTCTTTACTTATCTTTATGGCTTCGTGGTAATCGCCCCGGCCGTTGGCCTCCTCGACGTCGGCGAGTTTTTGCGCGACGCGCTCCTCCTCGGCGGCGCGGGCCAGCCTCTCTTCCTCGAGGCGCATTGCCTCGGCGATGCGGGCCTGTCTCTCTTTCTCGAGCCGTCGAACCCGTCCCACGCTGAAGCGCACGCCCACCTCGACCTTGAAATCATTCTTCGCTTCGCCGCCCGAGAAGAAGAGGCCGCCCGCATCCACGTACGACGATATCGGCACCCCGGGGATGTCGAAGTCGCAGCCGACGGCGACGTTGGCGTACGCTCTGGTCTTGGCCTCGTCTACTTTTCGCGTATCCTTCTCGTCGAAGGCGTGGGCGGCGCCCAGGCCGAACGCGAGGTGGGGCTGGAAGACGTCGTGAAGGCCCGGGATTAAGTACAACCGTCCCGCGCCGCCGCCGTAGACCGCGCGGCCGCCGCCGAAGCCCAGCGCGAACTCCGGCCCGACGCACACGTACCGCGAAAGCATGGAGTCGAGCTCGCCGCCGACGTAGCCGTCGACGAGGCCGCCGGCGCCCACGCCGAAGGTCACGCCGGAAAGGCCGTGTGGCAAAGCAATCGCGGCCGATGTGGCCGCGAGCATCAGTGCCGCTGTAATAGTAAATGTTTTTTTCATACCCCTACACGTCTGCGCCCCTCCGGCGCCTTAGCTTACATTATAGCACAACGCCGGCGGCGAAGCAAATCGCGGAAAAAGAAAGGCCGCCCCCGGCGGGCGGCCCGCTTATTCATTAGATAAAACCTACTTAAACAACGCCTTCACGCGGCCCAGCGA
>JAZGGY010000228.1:0-6111 GCA_036480675.1 bacterium
CGAGATATTCAAGCCGCTGGAGCTGGCCGAGGACTTCGCCGAGATACAGGGCGCGTACGACCTCGTCGTCTCCGACTTCGAGCCGCTCACGGCGTGGTGGGGCCTGTCGCACGAGGTCCCGGTCATCGGCATCGCGCACAACTACGCGTTCCAGGGCCGGGCGCCGAGGCCGCTGCTGGTCGACCCCATGATAGAGGTCGTCTTCCACTACTACGCGCCGGCGGACGTACCGCTCGGCTCCCACTGGCAGCGCACCAACGAGACCGTCATCCCGCCCATAATTCGCGAAGTAATATTGGCCGCCGAGCCGGAGGACGGCGACCACATTTTGGTATACCTGCCGAGCTTCAGCGACGAGTCGCTGGACCGGCTATTCGGCCACCAGGCGCTCGCGCCGTACCGCTTCGTCGCGTACCCGCGGCGCTCGGAGCGCGACGTTCGCGCCGAGAACCTGACGGTGAAGCCGTTCTCGAAATCCGGCTTCGTCGAGGACTTGCGGACGGCCCGGGCGGTCGTCACGAGCGCCGGCTTCACGCTGCTGTCGGAGTGCCTGCACCTGGGCAAGCCGCTCTACGTCGTCCCGGAGGCGGGCCAGTACGAGCAGAAGTGCAACGCCGAGGCTCTGAAGAAGTGGAACCTGGGCGCCGCGGCGACGGAGCTCGTCCCCGAGGAAGTCGCGATTTGGCTCGAGGCGCGGCGGATGGTCCGCAAGCCGTGGCCCGACGTCGCCCGGGCCTTCGTGGACTGGGTGGCCGCCGGCCGGCCCGAGAGCCCCCTCGACTTCTCCGCCCGCCTGTGGGAGGAGACGCGGCGGTTGGCGGCGGGGAAGGTATGACTTAATTCCGCGCGTAAAAAGAAGCCGGCCTCGCGGCCGGCGTTTTCATTTCCCAAATTGTTTTAAAGGGCTAAAGCTCGAGGAAGGCCTTGACGCGTTTGGCGCGCGTGGGGTGGCGGAGCTTGCGCAGCGCCTTGGCCTCGATCTGGCGGACGCGCTCGCGCGTGACGTTGAAGACCGCCCCCACCTCGTCCAGCGTGCGGGTGATGCCGTCGCCCAGGCCGAAGCGGTAGCGCAGGACCCGCTCCTCGCGCTTGGACAGGGTCGATAGCACGTCCTCCATTTGCTCGCGCAGGAGGGCGTACGCGGCGGCGCGAGCGGGACTGATGACGGACTTGTCCTCGATGAAGTCGCCGAGGTGGCTGTCCTCCTCCTCGCCGATGGGGGTCTCGAGGCTTATGGGCTCCTGCGCTATCTTGAGGACGCGGCGGACCTTCTCGACGCTCATCTGCATCTTGGCCGCTATCTCCTCGGGGAGCGGCTCGCGGCCGTACTCCTGGATGAGCTGCCGCGACGCCCGCACCACCTTGCCGATGGCCTCTATCATATGCACCGGGATGCGGATGGTCCGCGCCTGGTCGGCGATGGCCCGCGTGATGGCCTGGCGAATCCACCACGTGGCGTAGGTCGAGAACTTGTAACCCTTCTTGTAGTCGAACTTGTCGACGGCGCGCATGAGGCCTATGTTGCCCTCCTGGATGAGGTCCAGGAACTGCAGGCCGCCGTTAGTATATTTTTTGGCGATGGAGACGACGAGCCGCACGTTAGCCTTGACCAGGCTCATCTTGGCGTCGTAGGCCTCGCGCTGGCCGGCCTTGATCTGGCGCACGATGTCGAGGAACTCGCGGTGGTTCATCCTGATCTTCTGCTCGAGGCGGCGGACGCGGCGGAGGCAGTTGTTGATCTCGCGCTCGCCGTCGGCGTAAGCCGCCGGGGTGTACTTCTTGCCCCGCGGCAGCTTGACGGCGCGCGGGCCCCTGGCGTTAAGCTCCCGGCACAGCGCCGCTATCTCGCTGCGGCTCATGCGGAGGTGGTCCTCCGTGTTCTCTATGGCCTTCAGGTTCTCCATGATGTGGTCGCGGAACGCCTCGGCCGTCCGCGCAAATTCTTCGACCTGCTTGGTGCTGAAGTGACACTCTTCCAGCATCGAGACGACGGTGCGCTTTATTTGGCCGATAAGGTCCTTGTTGCGCTCGTAGGCCGGGGAACCGGTCTTGCAGCGCGCCAGACGGCCGAAGAAACGGTCGAGCTCGCGCTTGGCCGCGGCCACTTTCTCGCTGCTTTTGACGATTTGGATCGACAGCTCGCGCTGCCTCCACAGCGGAAGGCGCCCCTCGGTATTGACGACGAGGATCTCCTCCATCTTGACGCGGCCCTCTTTGACGCGCGTGGCCAGCGCCTCGATCTCGTCGAATATGAGGTAGAGGTAGAACGCGCCACGGCGCGCTTTTTGGTGGCCGCGCTCTATCTTCTTAGCCAGCGCGACCTCGCCCTCGCGCGAGAGCAGCGGCACCCGCCCCATCTCGCGGAGGTACAGACGGACCGGGTCGTCCACGCGGCCGGTAGGGGGCGCCATCCACCCCTCCGCCTGGGTGGAGCCCCCATCTTTCTCGGCCTGCTTGTCGGAAGCCCCCGCCTTGGAGCCGTCGACGATCTCGATTTCCATCTCGTTGAACATCGTGAGGATGTCGTCGATCCGGTCCGAGAGGACGATATTGTCGGGAAGGGCCTCGTTGAGCTCCTCATAGGTGAGGTGGCCGCGCTCGCGGCCTTTCTCTATCAGGCCCTCGACGACCTTACGGCCTTCTTTTCCAATTTTGGTACTGCGTATCGCCATCAATCCTCCTACCAAAGCGAGGTTGGAGATTTATTCGATATTTTAACAGAAAAAAAAGACGGAGTCAAATTATCGCCCGAGAAAAGCCGATTCGTAATACCCGAGCCGGGCAAAACAACTCCTTTATTTATACGAGCCCCCGCGGCCCGAAGAGCCGCGAGGGCCTTTGTCCGCACGTTTTACTCCTCGCCGATACAAGACGGGCAAAAGTCGAAGCCGCGGCGATAAGCCTCGCGCAGCGTATCCGGTTCGAAGGTTACGACGTCGGGAAACACTATGTCCGGGATGTGGCAGCCGCGGGCGTTGCGTGCCTCGCGGTCGAGGTCGTGGACGAGCCGTTGCCGCCTATCGCCGGCGTACCGGCGCCCGTTGAACGGCGGTTCGCTACGTCGCACCATCTCGCTCCCCCCTTTCTTGAAGCCGAAAACCCCTGTTAATTATAGCGGAAAAACGACCCGCGGTCAAAGAACGCAACGGCGGTTGAAGGTAAAAACGCCCCGGAACCACCTTTTCACTCTTTTATTATAGCTTAAACAGTCGAAATTTAACCGAAAATTGCCTTTCCTTCGTTAAATATCGCAGAATTGAGCTTTGCGCCGCGATTATTGAGCAAAATCCCGGCGGCAATCGCACCGCCGGGCCTACATTATATTTACTCGCTTTTTCGCGCCGGGGGAAACTACCCTGTTACCGGCCGCCTTCCCGCTTGATGTAGCGCCGCTTCTCCTCTACCAGCTCCTTTATCGCGGGCGCCGCGTCGGCGTATTCGCCGCCGCTCGCCGCTATGCGCTCCCTCAACTCGCGGGCCCGCCGTGCCAGCGCGCGCTGCTTGACCGCCTTGACGGCGAGCCGCGCCGCCCGGGCGGCGTCCTCCTCCCGGGCTTCGGCCATGGCGAGCCGCGTGACGACGCCGGCGTCGGCCGCGTCCAGCTCGTCCAAAAGCTCCACCGTCGAAAAAGGGCCGTTCTTAACCAGCTTCGCCATCACCCGTAATACCCGCTGGACCTGCTCGTCAACGACGTCCTCCAGCGATATCTCGGCCAGGCACTCGGCCGCTGCGGCCGGGCAATGGATAAGTATCCTCAGTAAGTTGTGTTCGGCCGGCGTCGCGGGCGGGACGTCGCCGGCCCCCCGAGCCGGCCTGGCCGGCGCCGTTACGACACCCACCGGTATGCCCAACAGGTCCGCGGCGCGGCGCCGCCAGTACGACCGCTCGAGCTCCTCGGGCACGGCCGCCAGCAACGGGCGCAGCTCGCCGATGGCCGCCAGCTCCGCGCCCACGGAGTCGCCGGCGTGCTCCCGCCGCGCGAGCTCGACTACGAAGGCGGGCCAGTCGACGGCGCCGTCGAGCACGGCCGCGAGCGCGTCGGGGCCCTCCGCGGCCACGTCGAACGGGTCTTGCCCGGACTCGAGGACGCCGACGCGGACGCGCCGCGCGCCCCCGGCCAGGAGCAACGCCAGCGCCCGCCGGGCGGCGCGCAGGCCCGCATCGTCGCCGTCGAAAAGCATTACGAAGTCGGTCGCGTGGCGCGCCAGGATGGCCGCGGCCTCCTCCGCCAGCGAGGTCCCGCACGTCGCGACGACGTTCTCGACGCCCGCCTGGTGCACGCCCAACAGGTCCATATACCCCTCGACGACGACGCAGCTTCCCGACCGGGCGATGGCGCCCCGGTTCTGGTATAGGCCGTAAAGGGTAGTGCTTTTATTATATAAGGACGTATTGGACGAGTTGAGGTACTTGGGCTCGCCGTCGCCCAGCGCCCGGCCGCCGAACGCGACGACCCTGCCGGACGCGTTCCATATCGGGAAGATTATCCGGCCGCGGAAGCGGTCGTAGTAACCAGAGCCGCTCTTCGACGTGACCGCCAAGCCCGCTTCCCCCAGCTCCGCGGCCTCGTAGCCGGCGCGCGCCGCGTGTTTGAGGAAGGAGTCCCAGCTATCGGCGACGAGCCCCAGCCGCCACTCGTCGAGCGTCTTCTCGGTCAGGCCGCGCTCGAGGAGGTAGCGGCGAGCGGCGTCGGCGTACGGGTCCGACGCGCGCAGGTTACCTTCGAAGAACCGCGCCGCCTCCTCGACAACCGCGGCCAGGCGGTCGCGGCGTTTCTCTTGCGGCGTGGCTCGGCCCGCGGCCCGGAGCGGAATGCCGGCGCGTTTGGCCAGCTCGCGGAGGGCCTCGCCGAAGGTCAGGCCCTCCATCTTCATCACGAAGCTAAAGACGTTGCCGCCCTCGCCGCAGCCGAAGCAGTAGTAGAGCTGCTTCGCCGGCGACACGGTGAGCGACGGCTTGGTGTCGGCGTGGAAGGGGCAAAGGCCCTTGAGGTTTTCGCCCGCCGGCGTAAGCGCCACGTATTGGCCCATAACCGCCACGATGTCGGTGGCCTCGCGGACGCGCTCGACGTCGCCGTAGCCTCTTTCGGGGGCCGCCATGCTATTCCTCGCGCTCCTGTACGCGCTTTATCGCCGTCGCGCAGCCGGTCTCGGCGTCGACGGAAATTACCGCCGCGGAGAGGACCGCCGGACCTCGCGCCGGCTTGAAGCGCGCCGGCATCCGCGATATGAATCGCCTCAGGACCGGCCCGGCCTCGGTCCCGATTATGCCGCCCGTGGGGCCGGTCATGCCGACGTCGGTTATGTACGCGGTGCCTTCGGGCGAAACGCGCTCGTCGGCGGTCTGGACGTGGGTGTGGGTTCCAATCAAGGCCGTAACGCGGCCGTCGAGGTAATGCGCCATGGCCTCCTTCTCGGAGGTGGCCTCGGCGTGGAAGTCCACCACGACAACCTTCGCCCGGTTCGCCAAGATGTCGAGCGCCGCGTCGAGGGCGCGGAAGGGGCAGTCCAACGCGTCCATGAAGACGCGGCCCTGAGCGTTTATAACAATCACCTTATGCCCCTCGGGCGTCGTCGCGACGAGCCAGCCGCGCCCGGGCACGCCGCGCGGATAGTTGAGCGGCCGCAAAAGCGTCGGCATCTCGGCCATCGCGTCGGCGGCCTCGCGGTGCGCGAAGACGTGGTTGCCGGATGTAGCGACGTCGACGCCGGCACGGGTAATCTGCGTTACCGTCTCGGGGGTCACGCCCGCGCCGCCGGCGACGTTCTCGACGTTGGCTATGACGAGCGAGGCGCCGTACTCTTCCTTCAGCGCCGCGGCTCGCTCGCTCACGAACCGCCGCCCGGGGGCGCCGACGATATCTCCAATAAAAAGTATTTCCACCGCGGGGTCTTTCCAGGCGGCCCGGCGAACGAGAGGGGCGTCGGCCGGCCGCGTCCCCCCTATATAACATAACGGCAGGAAGTTTGTTAAAAAAAACCCGCCCCGGGCCCTTCGTGCCGCCGATTGACCACGTGCGCGCTAAATTAAACACAATTAACCGCCCGTGCGTCGTTGACCCGCGTCCTTTCGCTGGGAAAATGAAGCCGCCTCCCGCAACGAATGGAATCC
>JAZGGY010000229.1:0-9785 GCA_036480675.1 bacterium
GGTACGTCGGCCTCCTCCAATATCAGGCCCAATTCGCATACCGTCGCCGGCGTATAGGTAGCCGGCTTTATGACCACCGTATCCCCGGCGACTAAAGCCGGAAAGACTTTCCAGGTGGGAATCGCCATTGGGAAGTTCCACGGCGTAATAAGGCCCGCTACGCCGATAGGCCGCCGGATCGCCATGCCGAATTTATCCGGCAACTCGACCGGCGTAGTCACGCCGAAGAGCCGCCTACCCTCGCCCGCCATATAGAACGCGGTGTCTATCCCCTCCTGCGTATCGCCGCGCGTTTCGGCAACGATCTTACCCATCTCGCGCGTCATCTGGCGGGATATCTCCTCCTTACGCTCGCGTATAAGTTCGCCCGCCCGCTGTATTTTTAGCGCCCGGGCCGGCGCCGGGACCTTCCGCCAACGGCCGTAAGCGTCGCGAGCGGCAGCCACCGCTTCGTTCAAATCTTCGGCCGCCGAATCGGGAAACACGCCGATCAGATCGTCATCATCGGCCGGATTACGATTCTCGACCATTTTACCGGATTTCGCCGGTACCCATTTACCAGCCACATAATTTTGAAAGTGATGAGACATCGTGATACTCCTCCGGTTTGAACACGGGAACTTTAAATAAACGGTCCTATATGGTATAGTTTTAAGTAATAGAAATCAAGTTATATCAAAAAACGCCGAACTCCCTCGGCCTTTCGGCGGCTTTTTAAAGGTCGCTTCAAACCAGCACCGGCTTAGGCGTAGGCTATCGCCACCCGGGGAACGCTTTCGGCCGTATACTGACGACGGCGTCGTTGGGCCCGACAAGAAAAGCGTCGCGTTAACTTAAAATTCACCTTGATATTTATCTGTGCGAGGTTAAAATATAAAACGTCGGTGCTCTTGAATTATGGTTTTACCCTCCCAAAATAACGGACCCGCGGACGCAACTCGCGAAAAAGCCGCTCGGGCTTTAAAAATACGGCTTCACGGGACCACTTCGCGGGCCGAATTGCTGCCACTCGCAACGAACGGGCTGGCCGAATATTTCGGCGCTGAAGCTTGCGCTATAGTGTCACGCGAAAGCGACGACAAACTCGAAATCGCGCTATCAACCAAGCCGTCCGGAAAATACCGTCAGCTCTTTTCGCCGGCCGCGGATGAAAACGTCGCCACTCGCGCCCTGCGGTCCGGTCGCGTTCTGAACCTCCCATCGGCGTCCGCGGACGACCTCGCCGGCCTTCCCCTTCTCGAGAGTTACGCCGGTGCTTCGGTATTGGCCGTACCGTTAAAATCGGGAGACGACGTGACCGGCGTAACCGTCTTAGTGAAAGGCGCCGAGGCCGGCGCATTTTCGCCGGAAGACGAAACCCAGGGTCGGTCCTTCGCCGACGAAATAGCGGCGACGCTGGCCGCGATTAGCGGGCGCGAGAAGTTGTCCGCCGAACTCGACCGCCTGAAATGGGAAAACAAACAACTACGCCTCGTCGTAGAGTCCGCTCCCGCCCTATCCTCGGCCCAAGACCTACAGACGCCGTTGGAACGGCTTCTGGAAGAAACTAGAAAGGGCATCCCGTTCGACAAAGGCGCCGTCTATTTTTACGACGAGAGAAGTGGCACCGTAAAACAATTGGCTACTATCGGCTACGCTCCGGAAGAAGCTCAACTCGTAAGCGAGACTTTCCGCGAGAGCCTGGCCAACCAAGCCCTGCAAAACAACGAAACGGTCTACGTAGCCGACGTATCGGCCGCGGCCGGCAGCCTAATGACCGCCGAAACCAACGTCGGGTCTTCCCTCGCCGTCCCCATCGCCGTCGGCGAAAACGCCTTCGGCGTCATCACCTTGGGGAGCGACGTGCGAGACGCCTTCGAAAAAGAAGACCTCGCTTTCGTAAAAGCGCTTGCGGCTTGTGCAGCCGCCGCGGTCGAAAACGCCCGCCGCTTGGAGGGCGAACGGAAACGCGCCCTCCAACTAAGTCTCATAAATGAGATCGGCAAGAAAGCGCTGCTCAGCGCGTCGACTCGCGAGTTATACAAAGAGATTGCGGCCGCTATAAAGGACAAATTCAATTATTACAACGTCGCTATATTTTCGGTCGACGCGCGTGAAGACGAGCTGTTCCTCGAGACTATAGTGGGGGGTTACGCCGACCACCTTCCTGTTGGTTACCGCCAGCGCCGCGACGCCGGTCTTGTCGGCGCCGCAGTCGAGGCGAAACGCACTATACTAATCAACGACGTAACTAAAGACGATCGATTCTTCGCGGCCAACCCATCGTTGATGGAAACGAAGTCCGAGTTATGCGTACCGGTAATCAGCCGCGGGGGCGTAGCGGCGGTAATCGACGTCCAAAGCAGACGTACCGACGCTTTCGAGGAAGGCGACCCGTTGGTACTCGAGACGCTGGCCGACCAAGTCGGCGTGATAATCGAAAATGCCGTCCTGCTACGCGAAGAACGTCAACGGGCTAGCGAGATAGCACTAATCGGGGACCTGGGTAAAGAAATACTCGCCGCGCAGGACGTACCGGCCTTGTTGCGGACGGCATCGGCGGCCATAAGGAGGCATTTCAAATATTTCAACGTGTCCGTTTTTCTGGTAGACCCGAACGACGTTCAGACGATTATCGGCAGCGTCATCGAGGGCGCATACGAGAAAGCGATCGATAGCCCGCCCCGTATTAAACTCGGTGAGGGCTTCATCGGCTGGACCGCGGAAAAGGGTGACGTCGCGTTCTCCAACGACGCCACCAACGACCCGCGCTACGCGCCCGATCCCATCCCCAGCGAAGCCCGCTCCGAAATCGCCGTCCCCATTAAAATCGGCGATCGCGTCCTCGGCGTCCTCGACGTCCAGGAAAACGCCAAGGATGCGTTGACCAAACACGACCTGGAACTCCTACGGACCTTCGCCGACCAACTCGCCGTCGCCATCCAAAACGTAAATCTGCTTGCCGACGAACAAACCGCTACCCACAACGCCGAGGTCCTCCTCCACATCGGCCATATAGTAAGTCAAACGCCTGATTTGGAAAAATCGCTCGAGTTCCTCGTCGAAGAGACGAGGACCATTATGGACGCCGACGCGTCGGCGTTAATACTCTTCGACGAAGGGAAAGGAACGAAGCAATTTATAGCTTCCGCCGGTTTACCTGAAGAAACCGAAAAACTCCTTCGCTCGGGCAAACTCGACGTGGGACGTCACCCGTTATTCGAAGAGGCGGCGACCCGAAGTAAACCGGTATTCCTGGCCGACGTCGGCCCGAAGGACGACGAGGTTAAAGGCGACTTGCTGCCGGGGCTGACCGCCCGTTCGCTAGCCCTCGCGGCCATACGAAAGAAAAACCGCGTCCTCGGCTTTCTCCTGTCGATTTGGCAAACGCCTCGGCCTACCGTTTCGGAATCGGTTCTCGCGTTGTTCGAAGGCATCGCTTTCCAAGCGGCCATCGGCGTCGAAAACTTATTGTATCTCGAAAACGTCAAGCGCCAAACGGATTACCTCGCCATCATCGGCTCGATCGCGGCCGACGCCGCCCGCCTGCCGCCGCTCGACGAATTACTCGGCGCCGCGCTCGAAAAGATCCGCACTTTCGCCGAACTGGATGCCGGCGCTATCCACCTGCACGACGCAAAACGTCGATCGCTGGTCTTGACGGCGACCGCAGGCGCCGACGAAGGAATGAAAAAAAGTTGGGAGGGTTTCGCCGATATCGGCGGCGAGCGTGCCTCGGCTCTTCTGACGGACGCCGTAATAGTAAAGGAAAAGCCGGTCGAGGCCGACCCCTTCGGCCTCCCGCCCGCCGACGCCGAGGGACCGGCGTCGTACGTCTCGTTCCCCCTGGTCGCCAAACAACAAGTACTCGGCCGGCTGACGTTGTTCTCCGGGAAGGGAAGAACGTTCCGCGCCGAGGACGCGGACCTCCTCAAAACTATATGCGACCAACTATCCATCTTCCTTGAAAACACCCAACTATTCTCCCAAAACGTCAGCCGTATGGAAGAATTGGTAACTTTGCTGGATACTTCCAAAACGCTATCCTCTTCGCTGGATACCGAGGAAATCATCTACAACATCGCCCAGAAAGTCAAAGATTTAATAGGCGCGGACGCGTGCACCGTATTCCTGCTGGACCGGGACGCCGGCATCCTCGAGCCCATAGTCAGCTTGACCGCTTACCCCGAGGAGGTAATGAAAATAAGATTGAAGTTGGGAGAAGGTATTACCGGCCACGTGGCGTTAACCGGCGTTGGCGAATACGTCAACGACGCCGTCCTGGACCATCGCTCGTTGGAAGTCCCTCGGACGCCGTACGAGGAATCGGAATCGCTATTGTGCGTACCGTTGATTGCCCGCGAAGAAGCTATAGGGGTCATGACGCTGGGTCGTCTGGGGGGCGAAATCTTCACTGACCGCGACCTACAACTTGTCACCCTCTTCGCGGGGCAGGTGGCGGGTTCGATCGAGAACGCCCGCCTCTTCGATCGCGTATTGTCGTCGATATCGATTGCCGAAGAGCACCGGCGCAAATTGGACGCCATCTTCGCGAGCATCGCCGACGCCATCGTCGTTACCGATATGGGCCTACGGGTAGTCGAAGTCAACGCCGCGGCCGAGAAAATGTTGGGGCGGCAGGCGGAGAGCATTATCAACCGCCACGTACGTTCTATAACCGAGACCCCGACGCTCCACGAGACGTTCGAAAAAGCGAGTAGCCTGCTCCAGGACAAGGACGTGGCGGAATTCGAACTCGCAATTAATCCTCCCGGCGGGGGCGGCAAGACGGGCTATTATCGCGTGTTGGTCAACGCCGTCGCCAACCCGGCCGGCGAACGGGTCGGATACGTCGCTACGTTCCGAGACGTCACGGAATCCAAAGAGCTGACGTTCCTCAAGGAGAACTTCATCGCCAACGTGAGCCACGAGTTGCGGACGCCACTCACCTCGATAATCGGGAGCGCCGAGCTAATAATAGCCGACGATAAAGCCGGTACTTTTCCCTACTCCCAATTCGTACGCATCATCGATAAAGAAGCGCGCCGGCTGCGCGAGCTGGTCGACAGCATCCTCGATTTCTCCCTCTTGGAAACGAGACGGCTGGAGCTGAAACTCGAGCCCGTCGCCGTCAACGATCTGGCCGAGGAGACGACGCGCAAGTACCAACAAATGGCGGACCGGAACGGCATTTCGCTCGAATTCGACGCGGGTTCGGATATCCCCGGCACGTACGCCGACCCGAACCTGGTGCAAAGCGCCCTCGCGAACCTGATTAAGAACGCCATCCAGTTCAACTCGGCGGGAGGGCGCGTCCGCGTATCGACGAAGGTCCAGGACGGCGAGGTAGCGCTCGCCGTCGCCGACGACGGCCCCGGCATCTCCCAGGACCAACTGGATACTATCTTCTCCACGTTCTACCAAGTAGACGGCTCCAGTACGCGCGCGGTAGGCGGAACGGGCCTCGGCCTTACCATCGCCAAAAGGGCTATCGAATCCCACGGCGGCCGCGTCGACGTCTCGTCGGAAGTAGGCGTCGGTTCGACCTTTACCATCTTTCTGCCGCTTCGGACCGAACTCCCCACCGAAAACGAATAAAAAAGCGGCTCGCCGGGGCCGCTTCTTTTTCGCCAACCGCTTCCGTTACAGCGGGATCATATAGGATACTTTCAGGAAAACCACCTGTTCAGCCAGTAGAAAATGACCGGTAGAATCGCGGTACTGCTCGTACGCGAGGTAGGCCGTGCTGCCCGGGAAGAAGTCCCAACCCCACAGCGTACTCGCGGAACTCATCTCGACGTCCGAATTACCCTGTACGATAATCCTCCAGAAGAGGGCTTCGGTCAAATTGTACGTAACCTTCAAGTTCCCCACGACAAAGCGGTCCGCGGGCCGGCGGTCGCCCACCTCCACGTTGCCGTTAATTACTAGAACGGGAACCGGTATTATGCTGCCCCCCAACGTGTAGTAGTGGTAGAAGTATCCGTACCACATCCCGCGCCAGTGACCCAGGCGGAAGCTACCCCAAGACGCAGGGCTGTGGCCTACCGCCAAGTCGAAGATGTCGTTGTGGAAGTCCGAGTACCCGGAAGGAACGTAGCGTAAATCTCTCCCGCCTCGGTAATTCAACGTTACGTAATAATCGTTCTCGGAAACCAACCTGGCCGTGGACGACATGAAATTACTCACCGTTTCGCCGGCCAGGTTACGCTCGTGCTCGTAATACCCGTTTATCCTGAGCGAGCGCACGCCGCCCCGGTTAATCTGCAACTCCTTCAACGCCGAACAGCCGAGCTCGCGTTTACCCAAATCTTCCGGCTGCAGGAAACCCATATCCGCCCGAAAATCATCGCCGATCCCGAAACCCCACGCCTCGACATTCTCCGTTATGCCGTACCTGCCGAAGCCCAGGAGAACCGCGTAGTCGTCGCCCCCTTCGCCCGCGGTATAGGACCTGGCGCCCTCGAAACTAAAACCCAACCTCGCCGGTAATACCACCCTGCCGTCCGCTATGACGACGTCGTTGTACCGCGGCAAACCGTTACCCCCCTCCCCGGCGGAAGCATCCCGGCTGAACTCGTGCCGGTCGACGGCCATAATACCTAACGACGAACCGCCCGCCGTATCGTACGTCGCCCGGGCCACGCCGAAATTGTTGTGAGGGTAAAGCGGGTCGTCGCCCGTCAACGCCGCGTCCAGGACGCCGTAGTTAATGGGACCCGCGCGGCCCGTTACTTTCGCGCCGCCCGCGATTTCCGTAAGACGCCGCGTGTACACGAAGTCGGTGTGAGTATCGAAAAGCTCGTATCCCTCGGTGAAGAAAGGCCGCTTCTCCTCCAGCCATATTTCGGTGGGCTCCAGGTTTATTTGGGCGGGGTCGGCCTCGATGTACGCGTAATCGGGCCAAACCGTAGCGAGGACGCTCGCCTTGGCGCCGGCCCGGTACTCGAAATCCAGGCCGTAGCGCGGTTTGAATTCCCACCCGTTGGTGGCCTCGAAGTCGTAGGCGGGCGTATCGAATTTTTCTTCGCCGCGCCCCGTTGCGTACGGCGTAAACTTCCACCGCCGCGGCCGGGGTAAGTCTTCGAGACCCTCGACGCGGCCGAAGGTCGAAACGCGGTTGATGAAGTTGCCGTCGCCGGCCCAGTACGTCTCCTCGTACGTCGGCTTGCGGAACCTCAAGAACTGGATGCCGAAGTAACCCGCGTCCCTGTCGTAACGCAGCGTCGACCACGGTATCGCCATCTCGCAATACCAGGCGTCGTCGCCAACCGACGTCGCCGCCTCCCAGTACCCGTCCCACGCCGGCCCCCCTACCGAGCCGTCCTTCGCGATGCTCCCGTCGTACCGCACGCCCCTCCAATTGACCATGAAGTCGTACGCCGATTGGCGGTCGTTGTTGGCGTCGAGCATAAGGTCTACGCAATCGTCGTCGTTCATAAACATATCGCGCACCGTCGCACCCGCTACCAAACGGGACACGTCATCTTCGTAACATACCCATCCCACGTACAACGCTTCGTCGTCGTACAGGACGTAGACCTCGGTGTCCTTCAGGGCCTGTTGGTTCGACGTAGGTCGGAATTGCTTGAACCCGCCAGCCGGTTCCGACTCGAACCATACTTCCTCCATCACGCCGTCGATTACGGGGGACGTCTCGGCCCGGCGCGCGCGCATAACCCACTCGCCGTCGGTGGCCCCGCAGGCCGCCGCGGCGACGAACAGAATTAAATAAATAACTACTTGGACCCGTGCCACAAACTACCTCGACGTAAATTCGTATAGATAAATACGTAAATCCGGCCGCGAGGTTGCCGCCGCCTTAATTCGCCTTTATGTCGGGGGATTTAAACCTTCAAGAAACGTCGCACCGCTACGCTCGAGCCCAACCCACCGCCAAGAGCGAATACGGCCAAGCCCGCGCCGACGTACGTCCCCGGTAAAAAACTGACCACTACGTCGTACGTTTGTAAAAACTGGACGCCGCCGTATAACGCGGCCAACGCGAGTAGGCCGCCGAAAACACCGATTAAAAGACCCTCCACGACGAAGGGGGCCCGTACGAACCCGTCCGTGGCGCCGACCATTTTCATAATCGCTATGGTGTCGCGCCGGGCGTACACCGCCAGCCCTATGGTGCTGATAACGACCAATATCGCCGCGGCGCCGAGCACTCCACCCACCGCAGCCCCTACAACGCCGACGACGCGCGCCGCTCGCTCCAAATTGGAAAGCCACTCCTGGGCGTATACGGCGTCGTCCACGCCGTCTACGGCCTTTATTTCCTCCACCAACGTCGCGACTTCTTCGGGCGCCTCCTCTTCGCCGACCAGGTACACCCGGTACGACGCCGGCAACGGGTTCTCCCCCAACGCGTCCAAGAGGTCGCTGTCCTCGGGGAATAGGCCGACGAATTCCTCCGCGGCCTTCTCGCGCGATATGTAATCGGCGCGCACTACCCCCGGCAACTTCCGGAGGTGCTCGCCGACGGCCCCGGCCCGTTCCTCGTCAATCTCATATTTCAAATAAACGTCGACGTAAAGCTCGCTCCTAACCTCCTCGTATATCGTCCGGAGATTATAATAAGCCGTAGCGAATATCCCGGCGATGAGGGCCGCGAACGTTATCGCCAGCACCGCCGCCGCCGTAAGGATCCCGCCGCGGCCTATATTTTTAAAAGCCTCCCGAAGGAAAAAGCCGAGGTTTTTCACTACGTCGTCTCCCGGTGTAATTTCCCGCCAAGGATCTTTATTATTCGAGCGTCCATCCTCTTGACGACGTCGTAGTCGTGGGTCGCTATGACAATCGCGGTGCCCCGGGCGTTGATGGCGCGGAAGAGCTTCATTACGTGCCAGGTTATGTCCGGGTCGAGGTTGCCGGTAGGCTCGTCGGCAAGCAATATAGCGGGGTCGAGCGCTATGGCCCGGGCTATGGCGACGCGCTGCTGCTCGCCCCCCGAAAGCTCGAGCGGCTTCGCGTCCTTGCGCTGGGCCAGGCCGACGACCGTAAGGACTTGCAGCGCCCGGCGTCTTTGTTCCGAAGGCGTCAACCCCAGGATCGTTAGCGGCAGCATTACGTTCTCCAAAACGGTCCGTTCGCTCAAGAGCCGAAAATCCTGGAAGACGACGCCGATGCGCCGGCGCAAGTACGGAATGTCGCGCCTCCTGAGCGCGCCGACGTCGTGCCCGGCGACTTCCACTACCCCTTCGGTAGGCTTCTCCTCCGCGGTAATCAGCTTGAGAAACGTCGACTTGCCGGCTCCCGAAGGGCCGGTGAGAAAAGCCAATTCGCCCTTGCCGACTTCCACCGAGACGTCGTCGAGCGCGACGACGCCGTTCTTAAAAACTTTGGTGACGTTAAACATCTTTATCATAGACGCCGCCATAGCCTTCCGCTACTTTAAAAAGTCAATACCTTATCCGCCCAGTGGAGCCAATCGGCCAGGTCCTTCAACGTCGCCGCCGGCGCCTGGGAATGCACTTTATTCGCGGGAAGGTCGCGGTTCTTCAGACAGGTACCGCAAGTCTTGAACGCGACGCCGGCTTGTACGGCGACCTCGAACTCGGCGTCAACGTCGTATTCCGGATCTTCGGGTTGAGGCGTGTCCTCGTGAGGTAACTTAACCGCGTCGGACATCAAGAACACATTTACCTCGTCGCCGAGTTCTTTTTGGAACGTGGCGACCCGCAGCGCGTTCCAAACGACGTCGCCGCCGTCGTACGAGTCGCGGTACGTTAAGACGAGTAGCTTCACAGTAATTGACCTCCTTTAAAACAGGTCGCCCGGGCCGCCGAATTGCTCTTCGC
>JAZGGY010000230.1:0-9987 GCA_036480675.1 bacterium
ACGACCTCACCACCTTAGAGGTGCAACTGGACCAGCCCTCCGCCGACTTCAAGGCCGTCACGACGCAAAAGTCCGATTTCTCGATCGGCGTTAACTTCCTGGAGAATTTCTTTAAGCTTTTCGCCAAGATCCCCGGGCTGGGAGGCATCGGCGCCGCTTTTAACGCGGGTTTCAAAGGCGCGGCCTCCGTGGAGATGACGTACGCCGGCGTGGTCCAGGATTTCATCGATCCGATGGACCTCACGCCGCTAGTGGAGGACAAAGCGTGCGGCGAGAAAGTATACGAAGACTTGCAGAAGAGGTTCCGCAAGGAGCGCGGGAGTGTAGTTATCGGATGCCTCAAGTCCAACGCCTTCTCGGTGCGGGCCTTCGACGACAAAGGCACGGTTGTCGCCCCCGAAATTTCCGTTTTCGATAAACTGGTGAGCGGTAAGGTGGGCGTGGAGTGTCACAAAGAGGCGGAGGCGGCGGTGGCTTTCCAAGGCGAGGTCCCGCAACTTTTCGCGGTTAAAGCGTTGAAGGTAAAGTTAACGGATAAAGGTAAGTTTAAAATCCTCGGGGCGGTTAAACGGATGAAAGACGCCGCGCCCGGGCCTCAATTTTCGTACGAGGAGTTCCCGGAGGAAGGCCCCGTCGTCATACGTAAAGGAGAAGAGTAAAACCCGCCGCGTTAAAAGGCGTTAAAAGCGGAACGAGGCGGCCGCGGGCCGAAACCGGGGAACCGGCCCTAGCGGCGAACGGCTTGGCGCAAAGAGCAAACTGTTCGAGTTGAGCATAAATAAAAGGAGGAACTATGGCCGAGATTACGCTCGAGGACCTATCGCTCCGGGATTACGGGTTGACGCCGCGCGTTTCCGACCTCAAGGACGTCTACTTTAAGGCGATACCCGAGGTATGCGTCGAGCGGCCCCGTCTCCTGACCCGTTACTACCTCGACCACGGCCTGTTCGAAAAGGACCGCGTCTCCGTCTTGGATAAGGCGCGCGCGTACCGGTATATATTGGAGAATCGCGCGCACGTCGTGGCACATACGCGGTTCTGTAACGATAGAATGAAGCGGGAAAAATTCAAAGACACCTCCCTCTTCGCCGGCTCGACGACGAGCAAGTTCAAAGGTGTTCCGCTCTACCCGGAATTCCTGGCGCTTCAATTGTGGCAGGAGTTGTGGACCCTCACCCGACGCGATAGCAACCCCTACTTCATAACCGATAAAGAGGTGGAGGAGCTCAATTACATAATTTTCCCCCACTGGATGGACCGCAACATTCAAGAGCTCACGAGGGCGCGATGCTACCGGGAAAATTTCGAGAAGTACGGCCTCGAGAAACAAGCGCCCGAAATGAAGGTGTTCGAAAAGCTGCGCTACTTCATCACTTCCAAACCGAAATGCATCTCTCACACTGCGCCCGATTTTTCGCGAGCGGTGGGCGAAGGTTTGCGGGGGATAATCGACGACGCCGAAAGCCGCGGCCGCGACGCCCGCGACGAACGTCAAAGGGAATTCTACGCGGCGGTGGTCGAGGCTATGGAGGGGATTATCGCTTACTCGAGAAACCTCGCCGGCGATGCCAAGAAATTGGCCCATCGAGAGCGCGATCCCGCGAGAAAGAAGGAGTTCGAAGCTATCGCCGCGATTCACCAGCGGGTCCCCGAGCACCCGGCGGAGACTTTCCGCGAGGCGTTGACCACGGTTTGGATATGTTGGACCGCCATCCATTTGGAAAACCCGAACGTCGGCCTGAGTCTGGGCAGGTTGGACCAGGTGCTGTACCCCGCGTACCGGCGCGATATGGACGAGGGTAAGTTGACAATTGAAGAGGCCGTCGAATTGCTCTGTTGTTTATGGCTCAAGATCGGCGACCACGTTCCGGCCGTACCGGCGGAGGGCGAAAAGTTGTTCGCCGGGACCGGCTCGAACCAGGCTATTACCATCGGCGGCGTCGACGGCCGAGGCCGGGACGCAGTCAACGACCTGACGTACGTCATGCTGAGGGCCACCGAGCTGATGATGCTGCGCGACCCCAACCTCAACGCCCGGTACTATCCCGGCGTCAACGACGAAGATTATTTAAAAAGGATTTGCGAGGCCAATATCAATACCGGCGCTACGCCGGCTTTGCACAACGACAAGGTCGTCATAAATACCCTCGTCGGGAAGGGCGAGACGCTCGAACATGCGCGGGATTACGCGGTAATAGGTTGCGTCGAGCCGGAGAGCAACGGTCGAGGCTATGGCCACAGCGCCGCCATCCTGATGAACTTAACCGCCATTTTGGAATTGGCGCTCTACGACGGTAAGGATAGATACTCCGATAGGAAAACTTCAATAAGTGAAGAGACGGGCGACCCGACCACGTTTGGGAGCTTCGAGGAATTTCAACGGGCCTTCCAGGCGCAGATGTCGTGGTTCATAAAACAGGCGACGGCTCTCAATAACATATTCGGCAGGACCCACCAGGATTTCCAGCCCACCCCCATATTGTCGTCCTTTTTCGAGGGGCCCATGTCGAAAGGCCAAGACCTCATTATGGGCGGCGCGGTTTACAACAGCTCGGGCGTGACCGTTATCGGCCTGGCGGACGTCGCCGATTCGCTGAGTGCTATCCAAAGGGTGGTCTTCGAGGAGAAGGCGGCCTCCTTCCAGGAGCTGCTCGACGCCCTGGGCCGGAACTTCGAAGGTTACGAAGCGTTGCAGAAAAGACTGGCCAACCCCGAGAAGACGCCCAAATACGGCAACGAGGACCCGGCGGCCGACGCCAACGCGGCGTGGTTGATCGAGTTTTTGGACGGCGAGTTGGGGCGGATCGATAATTACCGCGGCGGGAAATACCGCCTGGGATTCTGGACCATGACCAACCACGCCGGCTTCGGCATGATAACCAAGGCCACGCCCAACGGGAGGAAAGACTACGAAAATTTCGCCAGCGGGATTACGCCGGTTTCGGGCGTTACTCCGAGTCTTACGCCCGCTTTGAATTCCGTGGCCGGCCTACCCGCGCGTTGTATCGCCAGCGGCATGGCGTTGAACCTCAAATACACCCCCGAGGCGGGAGAGGGGATGCTGGATAATTTCGTCGCTACGGTGAGCGGGTACTTCGACGACCTGGGCGGTGAGAGGGAAGGCGGGATGGAGATCCAGTTCAACGTTACGAATCGCGCCATGTTCGAGGACGCGGTGGCCCGCCCGGAGGAGTACCCCGAGTTGCTGGTCCGGGTGTCGGGGTATACCGCGTACTTCAAAGATTTAAATCCTCAAATGCAGAAAGAGATAATAGACCGTACCGAGTACCTCCTCTCGACGCGACGTGCGGTACCTTACAAGCCATTTCCGTTACCGCGGAAGGACGGGTAGTTATGGTTGCTACGTCTAAACGAAACCCGCTCAACCTGGTGCCCGTGTTTTTTACCGATCCCGTCGGGCAATTCGTGGGGCGGTTGGTAAGTCGGCGTCTGAAACGCGAGCTCGTCGGCGAGGTCACGGAAGCGTTCCTGGTTTTACTTCTGCGAGCGATGGCGCTGATGTTTTACCTCTCGAAGGGCTACCGCAAGAACATCGAAGGTTTTAAGGGATGCTTCGTGTTGCGGACCTTCGACGGCTTCGTCTACACGTCGATAATTTTCGAAGACGGCGAGATGAAGGTAGTCGAGGAGGAACGGGACGATTGGGATACGCGGATAACCTTTGCCGACGCCGCGGCGCTCCGGGGTTTTATGTTTTCCGCCGACCGGGATATCCTGAACGCTATATTTGTCGGCAAGGTGGAGTCCGAGGGCAATAACAATCACATGTACAAGTTCGGCTTTTTGGCGCAAGATTTGGCGCGCCGGCTCGGCGTTTTAGAAGCGATTAGCCCTTAAGGCCGGGCCGGGCGCGAACAGACCGCCGGGAACTTAAATGGCCGATATGCCCTTAATCGTCGACGTCAAAAGGCACAGCCTGGAGGACGGCCCGGGCATCCGCAGCGTGGCCTTCTTCAAAGGCTGCCCGTTGCGGTGCATCTTCTGCCAAAACCAGGAGGCGCAGGACCCTCGAGCCGAAATCGCTTTCTCCGCTCGGGAGTGCGTCGCGTGCGGCGGGTGCGTCGACGCCTGCGTCTCCGGGGCTATCGATCCCGAATCGTCGCTGCGGGTCCGGCGGGGCCGGTGCAAGCGTTGCGGCGAGTGCGCGCGGGCATGTCCGGGCGGGGCTCTTCGTCTCGTCGGTACGTACTACCCGCCGGAGGCGCTCGCCGAAATCCTCCTTCGAGATACCTCTTTCTACCGCCATTCGGGCGGCGGCGTGACGCTGTCGGGCGGCGAATGTACGCTTTACCCCGACTACCTCCAGGCGCTGTTGAGGATCCTGAAGGTAAAGGCGGTTTCCGTAGTTGTGGAGACGTGCGGCGATTTCGATTGGGCCGGGTTCGAAGATAAGGTCCTGCCGTACGTCGACCTCATATACTACGACCTCAAGTTCGCCGACCCCCGCCGGCACCTGGCGTATACGGGAAAGTCCAACCGGAGAATTTTACGGAATTTCCGGCGGCTCGTGGCGCGCGGCGCCGACGTCCGCCCCCGCGTCCCCATCGTCCCGGGCGTTACCGCCACCCCCGAGAACCTCGCCGGCATCGTCGATTTCTTATGCGACGCCGGCGCGGCCGAGGTCTCGCTCCTGCCCTATAACCCCTTAGGTTTCCATATGGCGGAGGAACTCGGAAAGAGCCGCCCGGCATTACCCGAGCGATTCATGAGCGCCGAGGAGGAGCAGGAGGTCGACGAGCTCGTACGGGGTATCTTGGGCGCGCGGTAAAAAGAGGGCTTCGAAGGCGCGCCGGCGTTTTCCGGCCGCGGGACGAATGGCGATAGTGGCCTAAAGTAACGGATAGGAGGGATACGTGTTAGCCATCGACGGACCTATAGCGGTACTATCCGGCCTCGTTCTGGCGGACGCCGGCAAGGGCCTACTCAAGCGAGGGGGTAAGCGCGGGACGAACTTTATGCGCCGCACGGTCCTCTTGTTCGCCGTGTTCTTCATTACGCCGGTGCCGTTCTATTTTTTCATGGGTTGGCCGGCTTGGGAGACGAACTACCTCTGGCAGTGGCCCGACTCGCTGTTGGATAGCCCCTTGAGGGCGTTCGCTTCCTTCGCGATTTTCGCGTTTACGGTTGCGCCCGCATATCTGGGTTTTGAACTGGGGCGTTGGCTCGTCGTGAAAGGGAAAGACGTCTGGGTACGGGTGGGATACGTCGGGATGGTTCTTTTAGTCGGCGTAATCGTTTTGTTGACCAGGGATATTACTTTTAACGTCGCCAGCACGTACGCTAAATACCAGGCCGGGGAGTTCTACTCTTTCTGGTCGCAGCCGTTCTTTACCGGATGGCTGATCGTGACCGTTTACTTTTGGGGTTCGCTGGCGGCTTTTTATATCTGGTTGCGCAAAAGGAGCGCGTCGCAACCACAATAGCGCGAGGTGCATAGATCGCGAGACGGGGATGACCGGTTTATGGTGCAGATAGACGTACCGGCGGCGTTCGTGGCCAGCATGTTTTTTCTGGACGTCGGGAAAAAGATAGTGAAAAGGGAAGCGGCCAAGGCCGCGGGAGAGCGACCGGCGGCCTATTATAGGTTCCTTGTCAGGTCGCTTCTTTACGCGGCGGTCGTTATCGCCCCCGCGGGTATTTATTTATTGGCGGGCTGGCCCGGGTGGGAGCAACTCTACTGGTCCGAGCGGGTGGAGAATACGACGTTTAACTGGGTCAACGCTTTGATACCGGCGGCATTCGTCGCGGCGATCGTGCTAGCCGGGTATGCGGGGCACGTTTTGGCCTACCGGTGGTTGACGACGGGCAGGGAGAAGTTTATCCGCCCCACGTACCTGGGCGTTCTCGCCGTCGTTACGGCCGTGGTGATACTAAATTACCCGGCGTTCCTTCTGGTCGGCACGTACCGGGAGTACCATTTCGCCCGGGCCGCGATGGCGTTCGTATGGGAGAACCCGCACGGCTTCACGACCGGGTGGGCGATAATAATTTCTTATTTCCTGGCCGCGACGTTGTACGTCTATTTCAAGATCCGGAAAGAGGGCAAGGCAGTAGATGAAACGTAGATCGGAACTCAGAGAGGCGGACATTTCTGCGAGCATTAAGCGGGGGCGCGAGTTTCGAGGCCCAGCTGTTACGAGCCGCTGACGACGCGAAGGCCGTCGGGCCCTTGATAGAACCCACGGTTGAGCTAACGTTGTCTATTTAATTGTCGTTCGCATTTATTATTTACGATTACAGAGGAGGAAACGATCATGCCGACTGACTTAGAGATCGCGTACCGGTGTGCGCCGGTAATCGTTCAAAAGGTTAACAGCGCCAACCCTCGGGGCGATTTCATCGCGAGAGAAGACTTTACGGAAGAAGGGAATTTGGCGTCGCTCACCCGCAACTGGGCCGCTGTGAACGAGACGGACCCACCGGCCAAAACAAAAAAAGACTGGAAGGCCATCATTAAGAGGGACCCCATTCCGTTTAAGTACAAGCTCCTTCCGCACATTTACTATTCCGTCGTCGAGACTCATACGCACTACTTCATCATGTACGCGGTCTATCACCCCCAGGATTGGGAATCTCCCGAGACGGCATGGAACTTCAAGGGCCCTCGATGGAAGAAGACGGAACACGAACACGACATGGAGGGCGCGCTGGTCATTGCCGGTAAGCGCGGTCCTCTTGAGAAGCTTCGTCCGGACGCGATGATCACCATCAGCCATTGGTGGTTCTACTCATATGCGAACTGGAAACTCAAGAACGAGGCGGGCAAGGAAGTTCTCGTTTTCGACGACCCCACGGAGAATCGTTTTAGAGGTTCTCGCGTTAACAAAGAGGACCTTGACGGCAACCTGTGGGCCGTATGGCACGTCGACGAAGACGGAGAGCAAATCATGCGTCCGAGATTGTACGTTCAAGCCAAGGGCCACGGCATCAGGGGCGACAAGAGGGATTGGGGTCGCGGAGACAGGGAAATCCGCTATTGCCCGTCCCTCAAGGAAGCGGACGAGCCGAGCTTTTTCGGAGGCGTAAGGCCGGACCCTGCTATCCAGCTCTTGTACAAAGATTCGCTCAAGGAACGCGGAGGTTGGCACGCCGAGGAAAAAAGAGAGGTATGCCGCTACAAGTTGATCAATATCCTTGAGCCAACGACCGGGTTGTGGGCAAATAAGGACAACCCTGAGGTGTTCTTGGTGAACGACGACAAGGGACAGGATTGCTTTGTGGCGCACGAGTCGCCGGGAGGAAAAAGACTTGAGGCCGGGTCGGCGAAACCCCCCTGGAGCTGGGACGATTGCGACGACGCCCACGCCGACGGCGAGCTGGCGCTCCAACCGGCCCATATCGTCTATAACTACCTCGGCGGCATGAGGGAGTTCAGCTTCGAGTACGTACGAAGCGCCTATTTGGGGATCTGAGCGTGGCGTCGTCGTCGTTCGGGAAGGTGAACTTGGGTATGCGGTTTCGGTCGAGTACGCGCCGAATCCAAAATATGCCGAAGTGGTAGATGAAGGTCAGCGGACACGGCTAAGTTTACGTAATAAACGATTATACTGTAAACGCGGTAGCGACGAGGAGGTTCGAAAATGGTCCCACGCGCGCGAAAAAGAGAAACCTACGCCAAACTCAAAAAACTAGTAGACCCGAGAGCTTCCGGGAGGAAACCGACCGCCAAGGATCTCGAAAATTCCTTAGTTAAGGCAGCGGCCTTGCTTAAAAACTCGGGCGAGTTCGCCCGGCTCCAGGTCCAAATAATCGGCCCAAGAACGACGGTAAGCTGGGTCTTGACCATCGTGGATAAAACTTGCACGGTCGAGCGCAAGCGGGTTAAACGGCCCGAAATCGAGATTATCACCGCAGAGGAAACTTATTGGGATTTGGCGAAAGCGGCGATATCGCCGGTTGAAGCCTTTATTGCCGGTAAAATGGAAATCAGTGGTAACTCCGACCTCATATCACGGATTTATAAAAAGCTCGCCTCCAGGGGTAGAACGGATTTCTGCGTACCGGTAAAGGAGGTCACGTAATGCAGGGAACGGTGCAAGCAATCTTCGTTACTGAAGGTAGTATATTAGTAAAAATAAAGAGACCCTCCGGCACGACGACCCTTGTCCTTTGGAGCCCTACCGCCAATCCTGACGTCTCCCCATTACTCATAGGAGCGCGAATGACGTTATTAAGCAACGCCTTAATAAACGGAAACACGGTTCTTATCTGGAAAGAGATGGGTTTAATAACCCAGATATATATGTGAGTGATTTATAGAGCGGCGGGTCGCCCGAAATAGAAAAGCGTACAGGGTAACAGCTCGCTTTGAGAGCCGTCTGGCTCCCATAAACCTAACCGCGCCGACCTCGACTTCCCGCGGAACCCGCTTGGAGCTGGGACGACTGCGACGACGCCCACGCCGACGGCGAGCTGGCGCTCCAACCGGCCCACATTGTCTATAACTACCTCGGCGGCATGAGGGAGTTCAGCTTCGAGTACGTACGAAGCGCCTATTTGGGGATCTGAGCGCGGCGGCGGGATTGATGACGTAGAACGTTACGCTTTTGGGTTTTATAGCTTTACTTAACAACGTGGCGACGGGAAGGCGGCATCCACGATGGCGGGAAGAAACTACGTATTCGTAAGCGACCTTCACCTGTCCGAGGGTTTTTTGGAAGACGAAAAACGTTACCAAGAGAACGAGGACTTCTTTTACGACGACGCGTTCGCGCGGTTCCTCGAGCACCTGGAGGACGAGAGGAAAGCCAAGCGGTATAAAAAGCCTTGGCGGTTGGTCATAAACGGCGATTTCCTCGAGAACCTTCAGATTACGACGTTTCCCAAAGTAGGAGACCTGCAGGATTTCCTCAGGGAGTGCGTTAAAGACAAAATATTCGACGCCGATGAGGCTCGCGATATTATCGCAAATATTAAGATCTACCCCAGCGAAGAGGAATTCGGTTTGGGTTTCGACGCACCGAAGTCCGTCTGGAAGCTGAACCGGATAATGGACGGCCACCCGCGTTTCTTCGAGGGTCTCGCAAAATTCCTAGCGGACGGTAACGACCTCGTAATCATCAAAGGGAATCACGACCCCGAATTTACGTATCCGGAATTTCGCCGATACTTCAGGCATCGGATAAAGAAATTAGCGGAAGAAATCTTTGTCAAACAGGAGAGCGCCGATAAAACCGGTGGCTCGAGCCGAGAGAATAAAAACGCCGAAGCGGCATCGAAACGCGTAAATTTTTCGCCGTGGTTTTATTACGAGAAAAACCTTTTTTACGCGGAGCACGGCGGCCAGTACGACGGCGCCAACCGGTACCCGTTCTTTCTCAATCCGACAATGATTTATAAAAAGGGGCAACCGCCGACGATACGCTTTCCGTTGTTCGGTTCCGCTTTCGTCCGGTATTTCTTCAACAAGATTGAGGAGCGCGTCCCCTTCGCCGACAACATCAGGCCCCGGGGAAAAGCGTTCTTTTGGATTCTTGCCAATATGCCCGGCTTTGCTATAATAAAGACGCCGCGCCTAATCGACTTCGTCGGGAAGTTCGTTCGGAAATATATCGTTTTCCCTTTTGACCGGTTGGCGACGCTTGAGCAGTTGAAAGCGGAGAAATCCTTTCGAAATTTTTGCCTTTGGTTATTGCTGCAGCCCTTAAATTGCTTGATATCGCGCCGGCGTCGGGAGGAGTATTTCCGCGATAAGGTAGTTAACCTTAAAGAGATACTGGGAGTGGCGAATACCAACGGCGTTATCGCGGAGAACGACGCGGCCTCGGGCAAATTCGATTTGCCTGCTTCGAAGCTGTTGAGAATTTATTACCGGGCTTTTAAGCGCGACGAGAAAAGCGAACGAAAGTCTACCGACGTGTCGACTTTATTAGACGGAATAAAACCGATGTTATCAGAGGCTAAAGAAGAGTACACGGGAGGGGAGAGAAGGAAAATAAATAAGGCCATCTCGACGACCAGATCCGC
>JAZGGY010000231.1:0-2543 GCA_036480675.1 bacterium
ACAGCGTCGAGCTCGCCGGCGTCGTTCCCGCACGCAAGGGGGAGACGGGGGCCGAGGACTTCGCCCTCGACGCCGGAGCGAAGGCGGCCGCACCGGCGGAGGAAGCGCCCGCCGAAGCGGCGGGGGCCGCGGCCGGGATTGAACCCGACGAACCCGCCGCCCAGGACGAGCTGGCGGTAAAGCCGGAGCGGTACCAACCGCGCAAGCCGCTCGAGCTCGAGCGCGAACCTTTCGAAAAAGACGAGGATTTCCTAAGTTGGCTTGACTCCATCAGGCTGAAAGAACTGTAGCCGGCAAGGGAAAGCCGGCACGCGCGGCGGAGGTCGGAGTGGACTTCAAACAGATGTTGACCGGATTGCTCGAGCGAGTCGATGGTACGGTGGCCGCTTTCTTCTGCGGCACCGACGGCATCGGCGTCGAAAACATAACCATCCATCCGGACCTCGAGACGGCGGTGACGGAAGTAGAGCTCGCGACCGCGCTGAAGGTGATAACGGACGTCTCGCAAAATCTGGCGTTGGGGCGCGTAGCCGAGCTCTTGTTCGAGACCGAGAAGATAACCATCTTAATAGAAAAAACGCAGGAAGATTACTTCCTGTGTCTTCTCTTAAAGCCCGGCGGGAACGTGGGGCGCGGCCGCATCGAGCTGAAAAAGCTCTCCGCGAAATTGGCCAAAGAAATCTAACCGGGGGCGAGCGACGTGAAGAAAGCCATGGAAGTGCTGAATAAAATCGCCGCCCTCGACGGCGTGCGGGCCGCGGTCCTCGTCTCGGGCGACGGCTTTCCCTTGGAATCGGTGATCAAGGACGAGGCCCTGAACGTAGAAGAGGTCGCGGCGCTGGCGCGCGACGGCGCCGCCGCGGCGCGCGATATGGTCGAGAACCTAGAACAAGGCCAATTCGTCCAAGGGGTTTTCGAGTACTCCAAGGGCGCGATACTTTTGACGAATCTCCCGCTTCGGATGACGCTGGCGGTGGTAATGTCGCGGGGGGGCAACAAAGCGGCGCTGTGGAACGCCGCCGCGACAGCCTTCCCCGAAGTCATCAGGGCGCTTTAACGCAGCACCGGCCGCGCGACGGCGCGGACGTCGACAACGGACGTGCTCGGTACCGAGCACGAGGCCAGCGCGAGCCCGGTACAGGCGGCGCGAGGACGCTGGCCTAAATTAACGCCGCCGCGGACCTGAGCGAGTTAACCTGGTAATTTTTTACCAGCTCAAGCCGACGGGCGCCTTGTCCCTTGCCCTCGGCCTTTCGGTTATTAACGCGAACGTTATGATAAACACCAACGAGCTCCGAGCCGGTAAAGCCATCGAACTTGACGGCACGCCGTACGTCGTGACGAAATTCGCCCACGTCAAACCGGGCAAAGGGCCGGCCTTCATCCGCGTGGGGTTAAAGAACCTCATCACGGGAGCGAGCCACGAACAGACGCTGCGCTCCCACGACAAGGTGAAGCGCGCTCACCTCGACGAGCGCAACGCGACGTTTATGTACGCCGTCGGCGACGAATACCACTTCATGGACGAGGCCAGCTACGAGGAGCTCGCGCTGAAAGCCGACGAGCTGGGCGACGCCGCGCGGTGGCTCAAGGACGGGACGTCGTTGCAACTCGTCTTCTACCGGGGAAGGGCCGTGGCAGTGAAGGCGCCCAACTTCGTCGAGCTCGCCGTGGCCGATACCGAACCCGGCGTCCGCGGCGACACCGCCACCGGCGGCTCGAAGCCGGCGACGCTGGAAACGGGCGCCGTCGTCAGCGTTCCGCTTTTCATAAACAAAGGGGACGTCGTACGCGTCGACACGCGAACGGGCGAGTACGTGGACCGCGCGAAATAAACTCACCGCCCGTTCCCAAAACCTGCGAGGGGTAGCCGCCTTGAATATCGGAAAACTTAAAAAGATCCTCGACCTCATGGACGAGCGCGGCATAGCCGAAATAGAAGTGCGCTCGGTGTTCAGGACGGTCCGCATAAGCCGCGCCGCCGCCGGCGCCAACGTCTCTTTCATCACCGCCGGCCCGGTCGACCCGGCGCTGGCGCCGGCCGGAAAGGCCGCGGCCCCGCTGGCCGCGGGCGAAGCCGCGGCGGCCGCCTCCGCCGAGGGCGAGGCCGCCGAGGAAGACTTGATCGTAATCAAGTCGCCCATGGTGGGGACCTTCTACCGCGCGCCGGCACCCGACGTCGACTCCTTCGTCGCGGAGGGCGACAAAGTATCGCGCGGCCAGGTCCTGTGCATCATAGAAGCCATGAAAATTATGAACGAAATCGAGAGCGAACACGCCGGGACGGTGGCCCAAATACACGTCGAAAATTCCGCCCCGGTGGAGTACGGCCAACCGATATTCAGCCTCAAGCCCGCGTAGGCCCGTCAAAGGCGACTTCGAATTGTTCGACAAAATCTTAATAGCCAACAGAGGCGAAATCGCCGTCCGCGTCATCCGCGCCTGCCGCGAGGCCGGCGTAAAAACCGTCGCCATATATAGCGAGGCCGACGCCCAAAGCCTCCACGTCCGCTACGCCGACGAGGCGTTCTGCATCGGCCCGC
>JAZGGY010000232.1:0-9214 GCA_036480675.1 bacterium
CCGGAGCGAAGGCGCCATACCGACGTCGGCGCACGAGAATAAGTACAGGCCGAAGAACAACTCGCTTATGTCGGCCGCCTCCGCGGCGACCGACTCCGCGGCCGCGGCGCCTCTCTCGCGCCGGCCGCGCATACCTTCCAAAACAGCGGGCGTAAGCTCAGCCGTGAGGATATCCCTCAACCGGGCGTACGCCCGGGCCATACGTATGTAATATTCGGGTAAGGGTTCCAGGCGTAAATCGGGAGTTACGTCTACCGCAACGCCCTCGCCGCCGGCGGCCGGCGGCGGAGCGGCCGGCGCGCGGCCCCGCACCTGGTCGAAAGAAGTTACGAAGGATTCGCGAAGGCGCGCCTTATAACCATCGTCCCAGGTCATCTTCGCGGCCTCGGGCGTCGCCTCCGGTTTCAGCAAGGCTTCCCAGGCGTATGCCATATAATCCGGCCAGGGAGCGTCTCGAGCCGGCGCCGGCGCGCCCTCCCCTTCCGACGTCGCCGCGGCGTACGCCTCCGCCCACGATCCCTCCGGCACCTCGCCGCGAGCTACCCAACGGCGTATTAACTCCACTTCCGGTTGGCCGAGGGCGGGTAGAAAGACGAATAATTCGCCCTTATCTTTGGCCTCGAGCTGTAGTCTCCGGAGGGTACCGAGCTCCTTGAGGACCGCGACGGCGTCCTGCCCGGCGAGAAGGACTACGTAATCGGCAACCGATGCCGTTCCCGGCGGCAGGCCGGCGAGCGCGTCGCATAATCCGGCCAGCGCCCGATATTGGCGCGCCAGCTCTGAGTCATTCTCGACGGCCCAAACCAATGTTAAAGCCGCTTTAAATTCTCGCTCGTCTGCTCGTTCGAAGCCACGGCCCAACCACAGGCTGGTAAGATATATCCGTTTCAAATCCTCGCCCCAACCGTAACGCCCTCCCGGGACCTGCGCCAAAACGTTCTCTTTTAAAAACCGCTCTTTATCCTGGGCGGCCTTGCTGGCGGCCTCGCTCGCCAGGCCGAGCTCCGGCGGGACCTTGCCGTCGGCCCTGGAGAGCGCGATGGCGGTTCCCACGAAAGCCTGAGCGTCGGCGAAAGCCACGCGGGAAGCGGTATGTTCTTCGGCCTCGTAGGCCGCTTTCAACCTCAACGCGAGCGCTTTTAAAAAACCGCCCCTGCCCGCCACCAGCGGGCCCACCGCCTCTTCCAATTTCAGCTCGACCGCGGCCAAAGCACCTTCTTCGAAGGCGAGGCCGCGCCACCGCGCGAGCTCGAGCGAAGGTAAAGACGGTCCCGGGGCCGCGCCGAACGACGGATAGATAGCCGTCGAGATAGTCACACCGGGCTCGGCTTTTACCGCCGACCTCGCCGGCGCCGAAACGGTGAACGTCGCGCTTCGGTCGTCCAGGTTGACGGTCAACTCGCCTCCGTCGGCCTGGACTGTTACTCGCCGCGCCGTCGACAACGAAGCCCCGCGTGCACCAAAAACCGCGGACGCCGCTAACGCGGATATCACAACTGCGCAAACTACCTTCTTACCGGCCGAATTAAGATTAGCCTCCATATCTTTCCCTTTGACGACTAGCTCGTTATGAGGTTAACGCTACAAGTCCTCAGGATAACGTTAGTACCAGTTCGTTATAAGTTAAACCCGCTAGCCCCGGAACCTGCCGCTCTTCGCGGCCCACCTTCACGAGGCCGTACGCGTTGAGCGCTGCCAGCACCAAATCGATGTCGGCGACGTCGCCCAAACCCAAGGCTTCGATCACCGACGCCGCCAACGCGCTACCTCCACGCTTGATCAGGCAATCGAAGACGGACGACGCGGCGGCGGGCAGTAGACGTTTAAACAGGGCGGCGGCTTCCGCCGCAACCCGGGCTAATTCATCTGCGTCGTCGCGGACCCGCCAAATCGACGCGTATACCCGTCGGGCGTCGCCCCCTCCACAAGCGGCCAGCGTACATACAAACGGGGGGCGGACGCCATCGGTTAAAAGCTCGAGTTCCGCCAGCTTAACACATGCCCGCGCTAGGGCTTCGCCGGCGTCGGACAGATTGTCATCCGCCAACGCCACCTCCGCATCCCGCAACGCGGCCACGGCTTCGGCCGCGGCGGCCAACTTCGCCCGCGGCAAGTCGCGGTTAAACATCGGCTCGAGCGCCCGAAGGGCATCCGCCAACCTGCCGTGCCGGTCGAGCGCTATAAAAGATTCCTTTAAAACTACTTTAAACGGCGTCACCGCGCCGGTCGTTGACTCCTCCAGAAACTCCTTGCGCGAAGTAACGCGCACGCGGAACCACGTCCGGCCGCAGGCTGCGCGGAAGGTCGAGCTGCCCGCGGCGTCGGCCTCCCCGGTTACGACGACGATGTCCGCTTCGGGGGCGAAGTACGGAAGGCCGCAAGCCCGACCGAGTAATAATACCCCCTCGATTCGGTCATCCACGGCCCACTCGCCGAGGACGTCGAGGATATCTTCCTTATACTCCTCCGTAATGCCGGGCGGTAAAGTAATCGCGGGCGTCGTCATAAGAGAGTAGTAGAGTTATCGATACCAGTTGTCCGGTGAAGGTATATAAAATATAATATCCGCCACGTACCAGGCGGCAACCGGCTCGCCGTCGCGAGTCGCCGGCTTGTAACGGATAGTGTGCGCCGCCTTCCGGGCCGCCTCCTCGAGGGCGAGCCAACCGGGCGAATCCGCAACGACCACGTCGCGCACGTCGCCGTACTCGTCTACGCGAAGCACAACCTTTACCGTCCCCTGCGCCCCGGCCTCGCCGGCTATCTTCGGATAAACCGCTTCCGGTTCGGAAAGCGGTACGGGCGGTATATCGAATTGTTTGTTTACTTCTACCAACATACGGTCGAAGTCGCCGAGGGCAATCGCCTCAGCTATCGTCGTGGGCAGGTCCGCGGCCCAAACCGCGGCCGCCGCGCCGAACGACAAAATAATCAAGCTGCGCGAAAACCGCACTTCTCATTCCGCCTTACGCATCTCGTCCAATTTAATCTCGACGAACTTTCCGTCGGCTTCCCACTTCCGGCTCGCCGGGAAGTTTATGACACGCGGGATAAAGACCATCTCGGCCGCCGAGGCCGCGCCGTCGAAGGTCCAACTCCACTCCCAACTCTTAGCGTCATCGCGGAGGGGGAAGTGGAACTCCTCATTATCCCGAAACAATTCATTACCCGCGGCGTCCCAGACCAAAACGTCGAACGTAAACGACATAATCGGGTCGTCGGTCGCGTTTTCGAAGACGGCGAAAACCCACAATTTTTCCGCGCCCTCGGGGTTTATATTAGCATAGTCGGCTGGTTTATACTTCGCGCCGGCGGCCCCGTAAACGGCGACGAGCTTCGTCACTTGAACCGGACAGGCCAGCTGGGCCACGACGTACCCGTCGACGCCTGCCGCGAAGCTGAACGCGCCACACGTCAAAAAAGCCACGAAAACGAATACCCAAAGATAAACCCTTAACCGCATCGCGCTCGCCCCCTTCGCCCTATTATAAATAGCTGGGCAAACTTTGTCAAAAACAAATCAATAGCGTTCCACACGCGGCCCGGCGCACCGGCGGGTGATCGGTATAAAAAAAGCCGGGGTAATCCCCGGCCGAGCCTCATTTTAGAGGGCCTATATACGGAACTGCATTACGATACTATACCACACGCCTACCGGTACGCCCTGTTGCTTCGCCGGTTTGAACTTACACTTCATCGCCGCCTTCTTGGCGGCCTTGTCCAGAGCGGGTAGGCCCGGCGACGATTGGACGATAGCGTTACGCACGTTACCCGAGGTGTCGATATAGACCAATAGGACGACGTCGCCCTCGACCTTGGAGTCGCGCGCGATATCCGGGTATACGGGTCGTTGTTCGTATACGATGCCGGGCGGCTCCGAATATTCGATTATCTTTACCTTGTCCCACGGGTTCTCCCCGGTGTCCTCGACCTCGATGTTTTCCTCGACGATGATCTCGGTGCCTTCGCCGAACCCCTCGCCTTCGGCGCCGATGGCGTCGGAAATCGTATCGGCTTCGGCTAACTCATCGGGAACCGGCAACGGCACCTCGCCCACCGCACCCTTGGCTTCCAAACCCTTGGGAGCTTGTTCGGGTTCCGGCTGCTCGATGGAGGGCGGCGGCGGTAAGTCTTCGTATTTGGCCTTCTTTTTTACGACTCCTATATCCAGTTTGCCGCCCATTTTCATTTCGCCCTTTTTCCCGAGCATATCCTTGGGCATGGCCGCGAGGCCCCAAATACCGAAATGGAATACGAGCGAAACCATAAACGTATAGCGGAACAGGCCGCCGGCGAGCCTACTTTTTAACTTCGCTTGAGCGTTTTCTACTTTTTTCGCCACGGCTTAGCCTCCTATATTCGAATGCTCTTTCCTTACCTTTAGATTTTAACCCAAGTCGCCATGGGTGTCAAGTTTAAACCTCTTCCGCTTTTTCGACGCGATTATACGCCATCTGGTTTAACTTCCGAAAAGGCCGGGTTTTAACCCGGCCCGATTTCCCACTTCGTCTTAAAGCCGGAATTGCATTACCAGGCTGTACCAGACGCCTACCGGGGTACCTTGTTGTTCCGCGGGCCTGAACTTGCACTTGTACGCGGCTTCTGCCGCCGCTTCCTCCATCGCCGGCAGGCCCGGCGACGACTGTACGATGGCGTTTCGGACGTCGCCCCGCTCGTCGATATAGATCAGAAGCACGACATCACCCTCCAGGCCGGAACCGCGTGCTATGTCCGGATACTCGGGGCGGCTTTGGTAGACTAACGCAGGGGCCCTGGAAACGGGTACGAATTCTACGCGGTCGGGCGACGCCGACACGGGTCCCGCTACGGCCGCACCCGGCGTTTCGACGATTATGCGGCGTCCGGCGTCAACGAACGCGTTGCCGCTTCGCGCATCCGCATCGGGTATGGTATTGGCCTCGGCGTACTTGTCGGGCACCGGCATCGGTATTTCGCCCAAGTCGCCCTCAGCCGACGCCCCCTCGGGCATCCGCGGCGGCTCGGCGTACTCGATCGAGGGCGGCGGCGGGAGCTTCTCGTAAGGCCACGTCACCGATATAATCGTGCGGTCTTCTTCGGGGCCGACGACGGCGCGGCCTGCCGCGGGGCCGCCCGGCCATCCTACCAGAGCCCATACGCCGAAGTGCAGCGCCAACGAGAACGCGAATGTGTAGCGGAATAATTTACCGTAGAGGCGGCGCTTTAACTTCTCGCCCTTTTTCTTCGTCTCGTTTGCCACGGTATCACCTCCATATCCTCCGTAAATCGCCGGCTAACGCATCGAAATTTGGGCACAAGATTAGCCGGGCGCCAATTACCTTCTCCGTTAATTAGACGCCCGGCCGCGCGAGGGGTTTTAATGCCTTTTGGATTTTATTGTGTTCGCGAAACCTCGATATTCACGAAAATAATTCTCCCTTCGACGACGCCGATATTGGTTATCGGTTGTACCGAACGCACGCGCTCGCCCTCGTCGGAGACGCCGTAGACCTCGAGAAGATAATAACGGCCGGGCTGGAGCTGCGTAAAAGTATATTCGCCGTAACCGTTAGAGCGGGCGCGATGGGACGGCACCCCCTTGGCGTGGGACGCGGCGTCGGCGTATAGGTTTACCGCGGCGCCGCCGACGGCGAGGCCGTTCCTCAACACCTTCCCCATAATGATCCCCTTTTTGGCGGCTGCCAGCGCCTTGGCATTGGGAAGGGCGTATCGTCCGCCGGAGAGTTTATCGAGCTTCATGGCCGCCACGGCGTCGTGGGCCAGCGGCAGCGCGGCAAAAAAATCGTCCCGCGCCGCGGTAACCGTAGCGGTATAACCGACGCCGCCGCCGATAACGTAAAACACCAGTCGCGTAACGGCGTTATCCTCGGCCTCGTAAAGCCTAGTGGTCATCTCCGCCAGGAAATCCCGTTCTTCAGGTATAGCGCCCGGCTCGCCGCGCTCGCCACCGGCCAAATCGACCGGCCTTTGGGCTTCGGCCTTTTCGTATTTCTCGCGCGCCTTATCCACCCTTTCGGCGTCGTCGTAAACAAAATGTTTCAAAACGTCGCGTTTCGCCTCGGCAAACGCCGGATCGTCAACGAGGCCGGCCACGGCCACTCCCTTGGCCGCGAAGCCCCGCGTCCGCTCGACCTTATCCGCGAATTCGCGTACGTCTTTTTTCTTCGGCATTATTTGGGCCGTGACCGTAATTTTCAAAAGGCCCAACGAATCGCCAAGGGCCACGAGCCCGTCCTTGGGCTTACGCTCGAGTTTCCAACCTGCGGGAACGTCGAAATAGATGCCGAACTCGCGGCTGGCGTAATGCTCGGGCTTGGATTGGCCTAAAGAAGCCGTCGCCGAAGCCAGCACCGACAAAAGTACTATCTCTTTACGCAAACGCATACTCTTTCGGGCAATTATAATCGGGTGACGGCGCGAAGTCAATCCGCCTCGTCACGAAATCGCGCCGCCCAGGTAACCGGCTGTAAACCTTTACAAACGTGCCGTTTTATGATATAAACGCCGTCGTCAGCCGGCCCCGTCGTCTAGCCTGGCCCAGGACACCGCCCTTTCACGGCGGCGACGCGGGTTCAAATCCCGCCGGGGTCAAAAAACCCTCCCGCCAGGGAGGGTTTCGCTTTTTACGGCGCCCCCCGGAGGGCCGCCGCCGAATAGCGCGGCGCCGTTATTGTTTGATATCGATGACTTTACCCGAGGCGCCGATAGTTACGGAGCCGGTGTCGTAGAACCACTTCTTCGCGTTGCCGATTTTTTCAACGCGTTTGGGCGGCCCCCACGACTCGCGCACCATCTCCTCATTGAAACCGAGACCTATCTTTTCATCTACGACGGCGCGGCAGGACTCCCAATCCCAATTATATTGTTCGTGCAAACGTCCCACGCGAGCGCATTTTCCGGTGGGACACGTCACCGCGACCTCGATTTCCCTCGGCACCGTATCCGCTAGTTTTCGTTCGATCTTGATTGTTTTAGTAACGGCGCCGCCATCGGCTAAACACGCGGGGCATTTCTGGTTTTGGACCTGTTCAACGGTAGCGATTTCTTGGCCGCACTTGGGGCAATAACCGTCGACCACTTCGACGCCGAGCTGTTCGGCTAAACTGCGGTCGACTTCCATCTCGCGCGTATCGTCCCGGTAAACTTTGCCGCACTCTGTACATTTGTACTGCGTCCCGGTAACGACCTTCTTTTTACTCGAACACGAGAGGCAAAGCGCCGCGACGGCCGCGATCACCATAAAAAGCTTAACGTACTTGATCATATTCTTTCTCCTCGATTAACCTTGCGGCCTGGGCATCCCTACATTCTATTATAAAAAATACGCCCGAGAATTGCAAGACCGAACGGGGGCCACCCTTCACAGGGGACCGTTACCCGTTCAGAATTCATAAAGCTCAGGATGAGTGGTTCTGAAGCGACGGTGCATCCAGTGATAATGGTCGGGGTATTGCCGACAATACTTTTCGAGCAAGTCGGTATACAATTGGGTAATGTTCGCGATATCGACGTCCGCATCTCCGGTTATGTCCGGCTCGATAACGTCCTCCATATAAAGGGTATTGTGGCGGTTGGAATCGCGGACCGCAAAACCGGCGCAGATAGCGGCGCCCGTCCTGGCGACGAATGCCGCCGGCCCCTTGGGCGTCGACGCCGGGTGGCCGAAAAATTTTACTACTACGCCGTCCGCGCCGGCTTCCTGATCCGACAGGAGCGCTACCATACCGTTCGCCCTGAGGACCCTGAATACCCCTTTCGCCGCTGCGCCGATGTGGATAAGGCCGATACCGGCGCTGGCGCGGATTTTATTCATAAAGTCGTCGACGCGTCTATTATGCTGTTCGCCCACGAGGTAGTTAATGGGGTACCCCGAAAGGCGGATGGCGGCGCCCGACTGCTCCCACGAGCCGAAGTGGCCGGTAAAGAGCAACGCCCCCTTCCCCGCCGCCAACGCGTCGTCGAACGACCTGCCGTTCACGATGGTATGGTACTTCTTCAAATTGCGGGGATTAAGCTTAGGTATGCGTCCGTAATCGATCATGGCCTTGCCGAAATTGACGAACGACCGCCGGGCCACGCGCTTCACCCAGCGCTCGTCGGCCTCCGGAAAACACAGCCGGAGATTCGCCTGCGCTATGCGCCGGCGGCGGCCCCACAACGCGTGCACGAGCCGCCCCGTTAGGCCGCCCAACGCCACCGCCCACGACGCCGGTAATATATTGGCCCACGCGTACATGCATACGGCGAACGCGTACTCGAGTAAATACTTCAACTTCTTACTCTTCGTCACCGGGGTTTCCTCGAAGCCGTAAAGAAGAAATTATGCGGTCCAAAAAGTCGTTGAGTACGTCGAAGTTAGCTAGTATCTCCACGGATTGTTCTAGAACGTACGTCAGGACGGACGGCCGCCAACCCTCCAACCGGGCCTCATCCTTGGCCGTCGTAACCAGGAAGTCGCACCCGGCCACCAGCGCCGTACCCTCCGCGTCGGCGAGGTCGGCGTGCGTGAAGCGGTGGTGGTCGGGGAAAGGCCTGCGCCGCGCGACGACCGCCCCCGCCTCGGCGAGGTCTTCGGCGAAGGAATCGAAATCGGCGATGCCGGCGAAGGCCAGAACTTTAGCGCCCTCCAGCCTGTTCAACGAAAGGCGTTCCTCGCGGTTCAAAGGCCGTAGATACGCCGGCGAGAATTGTACCTCCACCTGAGGCGCGGTTACGCCCAATCTGCTTAACAGCTTCCGCCAACGGTCGCGGTAGTCCTCCTCGCGGCACTTGGTGAACACGATAAGGTCTGCTTCGGCCGCCGCCGCGGCGCCCTCCCGATAATAACCCGCCGGGAAGGTCGGCCCGGGCGGCCGCCTCGCTTCGAGCAAAAGGAAGTTTAAGTCCTTCCTGACACCCGGGTTTTGGAACTCGTCGTCGAGTAGTATTATCTGAGCGGCGAAGGTCTGGATCGCCCACTCCGCCGCCGCCGCGCGGTCTTCGTCCACGATAACCGTAACCCGGGGGAGGGCCCGCGCCGTCATGAGCGCTTCGTCGCCCGCCCGGCTCTCCCCCACCTTGATAACGTCGCCGCCGCGGCGAACGACGACGCGCCCCTTCGAGTCGCGGCCGTAACCGCGCGATATAACCGCCACGTTGGCGCCGTGGTTTACGAGGTACTGAGCCAGGAATATTACGAAGGGGGTTTTACCGGCGCCCCCCAACGCGAGGTTGC